>JANLTD010001198.1:0-4699 GCA_031362765.1 Acidobacteriota bacterium
GGACTTCCTCCGAAGTCGAGTTTGACGGAAAACACGCCGTTAGCCACCGCCACGCCGCTCCGCGTGAGCGTCGGACCGCTTTGTGTGCCAACGAGCAAATCATCAAAGAGCAAGAACTCGAAATCGTAATTGCCACTCGCGGGATTTGCCCCGTTCTTGAGACTGCCTTGATACGTCAATTCCGTCGTTTGGGCGAAAACCGCACCGCACGTTAAAGTTAAAATTATCGAAATTATTAACACTATATTTTTCATCTTTTTACTCCTTTTGTATTATGGACAAGTAACTGAAATCGTGGACAAAGCTCCGGCGTTGTTGACCGTAATGAACCAACACGCGCCGTTTGGCGAAGTGATGATCAAACTGTTCGGATTGGCGATGTAAACGCTTCCGCCCGTGACTTGAAGTTTTGTATTCGGATTGTTGGTGCCAATGCCGACATTGCCGTTTTCCTTAACCGTGAATCTGCCGCCGCCGATTCCCGGCGCATCTATCTGAAATGCGCCATTTCCGCCGAATGACGCGACAGTGCCGGCCGCACTGTTAGTCTGAACGCGCAATCCTGCGTTCAATGAATCAACGATTTGCAGTTTAAAATTTGGCGCGCTGATGCCGATGCCGACATTTGCATTGTTTCCCAACACGAGCGAATTGCTTTGCGAAACCAGCGCACCGGCACCGATCGCGGTGGCGTTGCCGAGATTGCCTGAGCCAACGTTGGCAGAATTGCCGATTAATGTGTTGTTTGCGCCGATTGTGTTCGAGAATCCGGCGCTATCGCCGAAGAACGAATTGAAGTTGCCCGTCGTGTTCAAACTTCCGGCACTCTCGCCAAAGAACGAGTTGCTGGAACCCGTCGTGTTTTGTTGTCCGGTATTCGAGCCGAAGAACGAGTTAACGCCGCCTGTGGTCAGCTGTCCGGCACTCCAGCCGAAATACGAGTTTCCGGAAGCGGTCGTATTTGAAGCTCCGGAACTCGCGCCGAAAAACGAGTTATGGGTACCTTCCGTGTTCTGGAGTCCGGTATTTGAGCCGAAGAATGAGTTAAGGGAAGCCGTCGTGTTCGAAAGCCCGGCAGCATCGCCGAAGAACGAGTTAGCGTTACCCATCGTATTATAGCGTCCGGCATTCGTGCCGAAAAACGAGTTGCTACTGCCCGTCGTATTAAGGGGCCCGGAACTCGCGCCGAAAAACGAATTACCGTTACCCGTCGTGGTAGTTGCTCCGGCAAACCTCCCGAAGAACGAGTTTGAGAAGCCCTCCGTGTTCAATTGTCCGGCGCTCCAGCCGAAGAATGAGTTGTATTCGCCCGTCGTATTCGAGACCCCGACATTGATGCCCACGAATGTATTATTGTTTCCGCCAACACTCAAGACGCGCGTTCCGCCGATGTTGTATTGCGTGGCGGCGTTGAGAATATTCGCGGTGCCGATGCCGTTGATGTTGAAATTGCTTGAAGTTTGTTGATTCGTCGTGTTCTGTATGTAATTCGTGCTTCCGCCGGTTGGTGCTCGCGAATCACTAAGGCGTCCATCGTTGGTCTGCACAAATTGATTTGCCGCCACACCGCCGAGTTGCAAGGCATTGGTTGAAGTTGTCGCGGTTGTTGCAGTAGTGGCGTTGGTCGCATTATCAGCCGTCAGACTTTTGACCGAATAGGGCGCACTCGTCACCGCCTGGCGCGGAGTTAAAGGCGTAAATGCGCCGCCGCCGGTTTGACGGATGTGAATCTCCAGAAAGCGATTCGCGCCGGGAAACTGTCCGCCAAAATCGAGTTTGACCGCAAACGTGCCGTCGGCAACCGCGACACTGCTTCGTGTCAGGGTTGAACCGATCTGCGTGCCGCCCGAAACGGCATCAAAGAGTAAGAATTCAAAATCGTAATTACCCGATGCCGGCACCGAGGCGGTTTGCAAGCGACCTTGATAAGTAAATTCAGTCGTTTGGGCGAAAACCGCACCGCACGCTAAAGTTAAAATTATCGAAATCATCAATATTGTATTTTTCATTTTTTTACTTTTCCTTTCAAACAAACCTATTAAGCCTTTGGGTTTATGATTCCCCGACATTTTTCCGCGCCGCACGAACATGCCAAATCCGCGCCGTTATTGCCGATGTTGTAATCGAGCATCAATTCTTCGCCCGCCGCGATGCGCCGTGAGCTGATAAAAAATATCTGTCCTGCGCCGACTCGTGCATAAAGATTCGGATGGCAACTGTGATTGATAAATTCCGCGCCGCTGCCGCCGATCGCACCGTCAATCGCCCAATTTTGATTGAGCCGGAAAATATACAAATGCTCGCGGATGCGTCTGCGCCAAACTTCCTCGACATCAATTTTTTGTCCGGTGTATTCAATCACCCGGCGGCGGGCAGGAATATTTTCCGCCGCGAAAATTCCCCAGCGATGAATCGGCGACGGTTTGAAATCAAGGTCAAAAAAACAAAAGCGCGTATCAATTTTCGGCGGAGCGTCAGAACTGCCGGGCAGCACGACTTCGCGGACAAACGCCGTTAATTCGGGTTGATGAATAATGCGATTTTCCTGAACTTTTACGATTTTCATAAAACTTGCCAACGTCCTCCGAATCGGTCTAATCTCTTTTCACGCCGTCAATCGTTCTTTTGACATAAACCGCGCCGACCAAATTTTTGATTCCGCCGCCGTCAATTGATTTTTTGACGTAAATAGCTGAAACGCTTCCGCCGTCAATTGATTTGTTCATCTTTGACGGATCCATTGACGCCTTAGACGAGGTGAAATTTGGCGCAACGACCGGCGTGGAAAACGGCAGCGGGTCAAATTTTTTCAGTTCGCCGAAGGTCGCGTCGTCCGATTGCAAAAGGCTTTCGGACGAGCCGGAATGAAATTTCTGAAAACGATTGATGGCTTCGGTTGTCATGACACCGGCAAAGCCGTCAATCTTCAGTTCTTTGATTGGTCCGCCCTGCGAAACCGGAACGCAGTTTAATAAATACTGAATCGTCGCGACATCTGCGGGGATGTTTGCGCCGCCTTCACCAACTGTTGCTGTAATAGTTTTTAAACTCATAATTTCTCCTTGTGCAGATTCAAAAATTTTCCTCTGTGCATTACGCGCAATGCGAAATGGAATTAGCTCAAAATTTTTTTTACAATTTAGGTTAGATAACGACATAAAAAACGGGTAATTCCAACACAGGATGCTTTGTTTTATTGTCATTAGACTTTCAAACCACTTGCTTTTAATGTCGTTATCAAGGTGAACGAAAAAATATTCGGAATAAGTGAAAGGTGATAAGTCCGAAGTGATACCTCACGCACGAACAAACTATCACCTTTCACCTTTCACCTATTCCGAAGCTAAATTATTTAAAAAATATTTAAGCATTAATTTTAAAACATCAATCTTGATTCAATCATTTCGGCAAAGCATTAAAATTGAAGTCGGTTATTTCGTCGCCGACAAACACTACTTGCGTCTCGTTGCCGAATTGAAAGCGTTTGTGGCGCACGCTGATGATGTAGGTTTGCCCGACTTCGACATCGTCGAAACGGAAATAGCCGAATGTACTCGTC
Source organism: Acidobacteriota bacterium (assembly GCA_031362765.1). Lineage (GTDB taxonomy): Bacteria > Acidobacteriota > Blastocatellia > Pyrinomonadales > Pyrinomonadaceae > JAFDVJ01. Next base: position 3,560 of record JANLTD010001198.1, read on the forward strand.
CGTGCCGTTCGCGTAATTCCTTCGCCGCCGATCAAAGTTACGCGCACTTGTCCAATCGGCTGATTTTCTGTCGTTAGAACCCGTCCGCTGACAGAAACCATCGCCGCCGTTGGTGCAAAAAATGTCTACCAGAAACCGCCGCGCACGCCGAATTGCCCATTAGTCGAATTTGTTCCGGCAAACGGTTGGTTGGTTGTTCCCGTTAAGCCGAAATTCCCGCCGCTGCTGACTCCGCCGCCGTTTGAAACGACTACTTGCGTGATTTGATATGTTCCGCCCGTTTGCGCCGAAGCGATTCCCGAAAGTAACAGGCAAAAAGTTAATGCGGCGTAGATGCTTTTAATGTTTATCATAAGTCAATAACCTCTTTTATTTTCTTGAAAAACCCATTTACGATAATAATTTCATTTGTTTTTTTCCTTGCAAACGTTGGCATCAGGTTTGATAGCGCAGACAATTTGTTTAAGTTCAAAAATCTCCTGTTGTTGCTGTTTGAATTGTTCGAGCATCTGCTCGTTTTGCTCGCGGAACGTGTTTAACTTCGCCGTGTTTTCACTGCTGTTTTGGAGGGAAAAATTGCAAGTCGAGATTTGATTAAGCGCATTGCGGCACAGCGAAGTGCTGCCAGCCGCGCCGAGATTATTGATGACAACATTGCCGCTTGGAAACACAACGCTTGAAATAGTTGTTCCGGTTCCGCGAATAACCTGAAGCCAGAAGGTTTCGGCGTTTTCGGCATCATTCAAGGCAGTAAAATTTAAGGTATTGTTTGCCGCATAGTTCTGCCATTTCTTCTGGTCTGCGCCGCCGCCGGTGAAATTTAGTGAGAAACGAGGGAAGATGCCCGTAGTATTGCCTTCCACTCTGACGTTCTCACCAACAACATGCAGTTTGAAGTTTGGCGCGAATGTGCCGATGCCGACGTTGCCGTTTTCCTTGACGGAAAATCTGCCGCCGCCGATTCCCGGTGCATCAATCTGAAAAACTCCATTTCCGCCAAATGAAGCGACAGTTCCGCCCGCGGTGTCGGTTTGAACGCGCAAGCCGGTATTCGATGAATCAACGATTTGCAGTTTGAAATTTGGCGCAGTCGTGCCGATGCCGACGTTTGTGTTTGCGGTTGCGCCATTGACGCCGTTG
>JANLTD010001205.1:0-2280 GCA_031362765.1 Acidobacteriota bacterium
GCGCTCCAGTCGCTAAAACTTATCACTGACACATTACGGACTCACCGAAAAATTCATTGAACGGAAAGTTAAAACGGTCGTATAATTGAACGTCTTTAATATTAATCGGTCAAAAAATCAACTCTATGGAAAACAAAGAAAAGAAAACGAACGAAGAAGAACAAAACGAAAATGCCGGAAGATTATCTGGCATCGGTGCGGGCGTGATCACGGGCGCGGCGATCGGATCGCACATTATTCCGATTGTCGGCACGTTTGCGGGCGCGCTGGTCGGCGGCGTTCTCGGCAGCGAAGTCGGCAAAAAGGTCGGCGGTTCGCTGCTCAATAAATTCAGCTTCAAAGATAAAGCGCAAGCCGATGCGGCCCAAAAACCGGACGTTTCCGCAGAACTTCAAAAACTCGCCAAACTCCATAAAGACGGCGTTTTGAGCGATGAAGAATTCAAAGCCGCAAAAGCTCAACTTCTGAATCTTTGATCCTCTATTGGAATCTACTGAAGAGTTTGCGGATTTGTTTTCGCAACCTCTTTGCTGTCTTAAAGGTCAGTTCAAAGATCCGATAATCAATATTCTGAAAGATAGATCATCAAGGCGATGACGGATCAAATCGCCTTAAAAATGAGGCTCAACATTACTTTCAAGATCCGCTGACCGCTCTTGGCTAAAAGCTTTCAGCTGATCTTATGAAACTCTTATTATTTTGTAAATTGGTATTGACCGCGATGTTAAAGACCAATATTTGATTGGAAAAAACGAACGGACGCGGCGTTGACCGGCAACGACCCGGCCTCAGCCTTTAAGGTCTCGGTGATTTAATTTCAAACATTAATTGCACTTATCATTAAATTAGTGCATCATAGAGCTTGACAATTTTACGTACTCTCTTTCATCAACGGTGGCTCGTCCCTTTTGGAAAGAATTCTTAGCGGTGGCGTTTTGGATAGGTCGAGAGTAGGTTAGTACTAGGTTAGAAGCAGCTCACAAAAATTGAGCTATCAAACGCAACACTTCATTTGCAACCGTTTCACTGAAGCATATTTCGCTTTGACACTTCTATTAACTTCTGAAAAACGCAAGAAGTTTAGGCATTCGTTCGGTCGGCAATCTATTTGTCCGGCGCGCTTGTCTTGTGTTTCCCAAATGAAATTTTGCGGTTTTCGGTTAAGAAAACAAAAGGATATTAAATTTTAAATGAGTTTTAACGATTTAGGCTTGCATCAGATGCTTTTAAGCAGATGCGAGTCACTCGGCTATGTTACGCCGACACCAATTCAGAAACAAGCGATTCCGCTTGTCTTACAAGGCACAGACATTATCGCCTGTGCGGAAACAGGAACCGGCAAAACCGCCGCATTCTTGCTTCCGATATTACAAAAACTGATCGAAAACAAGCCGAAAGGTACGGCTGTTCTGGTTCTCGCGCCGACGCGTGAACTTGCCAATCAAACCGAACAAGCGTGCCGCGATCTGGCACCGAAAAACATAAAATGCGCGATCATCATCGGCGGTGCAGGCTACCGTAAACAGGAAGAATCGCTGCGGCGAGGTGCCGATATTATTGTCGCGACGCCCGGACGTTTGGTTGATTTCCTGGATCGCGGCGAGATCAATTTTTCGAAGTTGCATACACTCGTTCTCGACGAAGCCGACCGAATGCTCGATATGGGTTTTCTACCCGCGATCAAGCGGATCTTAAAAACGTTGCCGGCGAAACGCCAAACGCTTTTCTTTTCGGCAACAATGTCGTCCGACATCGAAAAGATTGCTTATTCAATGATGCTTGAACCCGAATTTATTGAGGTTGACAAACGCGGAAAGGTTACCGATCTGGTTCAGCAATCGGTTTATCCGGTTGCGGCTGCATCGAAAACAGTTCTTCTTCTTGATCTTCTCGAACGCGAACAATTCGAGCGCGTGCTTGTCTTCACGCGTACCAAACGCGGCGCCGACAAGCTCTCGCATCTGCTTGAAGCTCGCTCGCACAAATCAAATCGGATTCACGGCGACCGTTCGCAGTCGCAGCGCGAAGCCGCTTTGAGAAGTTTCAAATCAGGAAAAACGCGTGTTTTAGTCGCAACTGACGTTGCGGCGCGCGGCATTGATATTGATTCCGTGTCACATGTGATAAACTACGATATACCCGAGGTGCCGGAAGATTATGTGCATCGCATCGGCCGTACGGGACGCGCCGGCAATAAAGGCCGCGCGATAACATTGGTCACGGCGGGTGAAGAACACACGATGCGGGCGATTGAACGACTGACAGGTCAAGTGGTCGAGC
>JANLTD010001266.1:0-2056 GCA_031362765.1 Acidobacteriota bacterium
TCTGACAGGTTCGGATAATCCGAAAAAACTCGAACAGGAAACGATCCGTTCGGTTCTCGAAAAAACGCCGAAGCGCGCCGATGTTTACTGGTTTGTCCACGTTAAAACCGACAGCCAGCCGTTCACGATGAAATACAAAGTCGAAATGGTCGCGAAAGAAGATATTTATTTCGTTATCTTTACGCTTGGTTTCCGGATCGAGCCGCGCCTTAATTATTTTTTCAAACTCGCGCTCAAAGATTTGCAGGAAAACAAGGAAGTTGACATCACGAGCCGCCATCCGGCACTCGAAAAATACAATATTGACGGCGACATCCGCTTTGTTCTGCACAGTTCGTTTTTGAGCCACGAAAACGAATTGACGTTTAATCAGAATATTATAATGCGTTCGTATTATTTCCTGCGCCGTTGGTTCAGCGTCCGCGAAGATCACGCTTACGGCCTCGACGCCAGCAATGTCGAAATCGAACACGAACCGATCGTCATCGCCGAACCGAAAGATATGAAATTAACGCGGGAAACTTAAACCGCATTTGAAAAAGCGGATCGAAAGATTTTGTTCATTTTGGCTGAAATTTATTAGCAAAACCTTGCTGATTTGTGTATATTATGACAATGAATGAACATTCACTCATTTTATTGAATGAAGTGTCGGAGAAAAAATTATGAAAGAAGCAGTTATTGTCTCAGCCGTGCGGACGGCTGTCGGAAAAGCACCAAAGGGAACTTTGAAAAATACGCGTCCCGATGATCTGGGCGCGGCGGCAATTAAGGAAGCGGTTAATCGCGTTGAAGGTTTGAACTTGAGCGAAATTGACGACGTGATCATGGGTTGCGCGTTTCCCGAAGCCGAGCAAGGGATGAACGTCGCTCGGACGGCGGCGATCGAAGCGGGAATTCCGGTCGAGGTTTCGGCGATGACGGTCAATCGTTATTGCTCGTCGGGGCTCCAGACGATCGCGCTTGCGGCTGATCGGATCCGCAGCGGCGGCGCTGAGATCATCGTCGCGGGCGGACTTGAAACGATGTCAATGATTCCGATGGGCGGCAACGGATTTCGTCCGAATCCGCGGATCGTTGATAATTATCCCGATTATTACCTAAATATGGGTTTGACGGCCGAAAATCTGGCGCGCAAATACGAGATCACCCGCGAACAGGCGGACGAATTCTCGCTCCAGTCGCACCTGAAAGCGGCGGCGGCGATCAAAGAAGGAAAATTCAAAGACGAGATCGTCGCGTTCAAGGTATTCGTTGACGAACTCGACGAAAAAGGCCGCGTGCGCCGTAAAGAAGTCGTGTTCGATACGGACGAAGGCGTGCGTTATGACGCCAACATCGAAGGTCTGGCGAAACTGAAACCGGCTTTTCACGCGAAAGGCACGGTGACCGCGGGAAATTCTTCGCAAATGTCGGACGGCGCGGCGGCTTGCGTCGTGATGTCTTTGGACAAGGCGAACGAACTCGGTTTGAAACCGCTCGCGCGTTTCGTTTCGTTCGCAACGGCCGGCTGTCTGCCTGAAGAAATGGGCATCGGGCCGGTTTATGCGATTCCGAAAGCCTTGAAAATGGCGGGTTTGACGCTCGATCAGATTGACGTCATCGAACTCAACGAGGCGTTTGCCGCGCAAGGTCTTTCGGTTATGAAAGTACTCGAAATGAACCCGGCAAAGGTTAATGTCAACGGCGGCGCGGTCGCGCTTGGACATCCTTTGGGCTGCACCGGGGCGAAACTTACCGCGACCGTTTTGCAGGAATTAAAACGCACCGGCGGACGCTACGGAATGGTCACGATGTGTGTCGGCGGCGGAATGGGCGCAGCGGGAATTTTTGAGCGGTTAGATTAACTGGCAGCGATAGAATTCTTCTTTGCCGCTTTGTGTCTTTTGCGGGAAACTCATTTGTTTTTCTCCGCAAAGCCGCAAAGCTCCGCAAAGAAAAAGTTCAATTCGGTTTCCTATACCAAACTTCCGATAAGTTTCATCAAATCAGCTCAGAGCTATCAGCTGATAGCTCTGAGCTGATTTTGGATTTTTTTTGAACCTGATTTTTTGAT
>JANLTD010001291.1:0-5732 GCA_031362765.1 Acidobacteriota bacterium
CCCACGTCAACATATCTTGTGACACCCGAAAAATACGGACAGCTTAGTTCACGCGGCGCCCAGATCACGGACGAAATATGGCAGAATGCGGACGGTTCGAAGGCGCGCGGCTGGTTGTTGCGGGGTTCGCCGGGCGCGCCGGCCGTGATCTTGCTGCACGCTTACGGCGCCGATCGTTCATACGTCTTAAATCTCGGCGTGAAATTAAACGAAGCGACGGATTTTACGATTCTGATGCCTGACCAACGCGGCCACGGCGACACGCCGCACGTCAAACAAACATCCTTCGGCGGCTGCGAAACCGAGGACGCGCTCGCCGCAATAAAGTTCCTGCGCGGACTGAAACCTGATGGGCAAACCGTACTGGTCGGACAAAATATCGGTATTTACGGCACGGAAATGGGCGCGCTGGCGGCTGTCTTTGCGGCGGGAAAAGATGAAAGCGTCAGATCTCTGGTGCTTGATTCCGTGCCGAACGGTTCGGATGATCTGCAGGCCCGGGCAACCGTTAAACGCTATCCGTTCGCCAGTTTCATCACTGCCCGCGTGGCGCAGCTCGGAACCTATTTGTATTATTACGACGGCTGTTACCGCCGCGATTCGGCGTGCGATGTCGCCAAAAAACTTAACAATCGTCAAGTCTTGCTGCTCGCCGGAGCCGACGCGCCCGATTTCCAAACCTCAACAACGACGCTCAGCCGTTGTTTCCCAAACTCAACCAAAATCGAAACGAAAACCGACCTTAATCCGTCAGGCTACAACATTACCAACGCCTCACTCGAACAATCTGAAGCATATGCCGAGCATGTGATCTCTTTCTTTAAGCAATCTTTGGGAACGAATTGAGAAGGAGCGACGGAGTGACGAAAGGACGGAGTGACGACGGGACGAAGCGACGGAGCGACGGAGCGACACTTTTTCGTTTATGATCTCGAATCTGATATTTCAGATTTAAGATTGCGAAATACATCACTTCGTCGCTCCGTCGCTCCGTCCCTTCGTCGCTCCGGCTCTTCTCAACTAGAGGTCAATCTTCTTCTTAGAATGCCCGTTCGTCTGCGAGATCTTATGAATGCCCGCATTTTCTTCCATTTTACCGACGGTTTGCCGCAAGATTTCGCGTAATCTTTCGAGCCTTTCGATGGTTGAGCGCGTTTCAATCATTTTGTATTTCATTTCGGGCTCAAGATTAAACGCGGCCGTGACGAGAAACGAGAGGGCTTGGGGTTCGGCTTGCGCAATTTCCGGAAATTTGCCGCGCTCGCCGCTGAGATTATAGGCGGCTTTGGCGATACGCTTGAAAAGCCCGAAAACTTCGTCTGCTAAAGGCTCCACAACAAATTCATCTTCTAAATCATCTTCAAAAAACTCGACATTGCCGACCAAATACGGGTCGGGCGTTTCAACATAATCGAGAAGCCGGTAGCGGATCACGCCGACCGACAGCAGATTTGTACGTCCGTCGGGCATCGGCTGCAGCTCGCGCACTTCGGCGACACAGCCGATCGAATCAATTGGCGGCTGATCGGCAAGCGAATCTTCCTGATCAAAATACGAAACACCGAAAAGATTCTTTTCAAGCTCGATGTCCTTTAACATCTGCCGGTAACGCGGCTCAAAGATATGGAGCGGCAGTAATTCATTCGGCAATAAAACCAACGGCAGCGGAAAGATCGGCAAATGCCTGATTCCCAAAACTTTTTCTGATGCTTCGGACATATTTTTTAGTTCCAAGTTCCAAGTTTCAAGTTCCAAGTTTCAAATTCCGAGATGCGTTTTTAACTTGGAACCTGAAACTTGGAACTTGGAACTTTAAATCGTTTTCAGTGCGATAAAATCAACGATCTTTTCAGGATCTTCATCGCTCAAAGCCATTCGTTTCGCGCCGATGACGGCTTCGGAAATATCTTCGACGCGGGTTTTATAGCGATTGTCGCGGATGATCAGGTCTTCGATCACCCGTCTTTCCAATTTTTCGCGGCTCGCGTCTTCTTCCAAATCGGCGGCGACCGCATATTCGATCGGCGCGGAATGATTTTTGATACGAACGTGAAGCGCGTCGGTCATTTTTTGCGCTTCTTCGCGGATTTCCTTGAGCTGCAAAAGCGAATTTGGAAAGCCGAGATGTCCGCGCAAGGTGATTTCGATGATCGGCTGCGAAATTTTGGATGTCGGATTTTGGATTTCGGATTTTTCGTTTTTAATGAAACCGTAATCTTCGGCGGTTCGGGCTTCGCCTCTTACCTTTTCAAGCACGCCTTCGGTGATTTCCTTTGCGTCCGCGTAACCCGAAACGTCAAACACGATGCGCTGAAACGGCCGTTGGCGGTAATCGCGAATATGTTCTGCGTTGACCTGATTATTTCCGTCAATCTCGACAAGCCATGCGCCGCGTGTTTCGCGGAAATCGTCAATGCTCGTAATTTCCAGACTTCCCGGATTAAAAGCCCAATTATCGATTTCGTAAGACTTGTGCGTATGTCCGAGCGCGACATAATCCGTCACGGATTTTAATTCTTTCAAGTTTGCCAGAGTCAAAGCGGGAATCGGGTGTGTTTGATGCCCTTCAACGTCGGTATGCAAAAGCAGGATGTGAAACGCGCCTTCGCGGCGATGTTCTTTCATTGCTTCGGTCAGCATCGGGATCGCCCAATTAGCAGACGCGCCATACCAATTTGAACCGAAGATCCGCGCTCCCGCAATGTCTATGTATCCGCCGCGAATATAATTTTCCTGATCGTAATCCCACTTGGTATAACTGATCTTGCCTTCGATATTATTCGGCTGAAGCAGATGAACGAGCCGCCAGCTTTCGAGCGAACGCAGCCAACTGTATTCGCTGTCGTTATGTTTCTGATCGTGATTTCCCTCAATGGTCACGACCGGAATGCCTGCGTCTTTTAATAAACTCAAGCCCGCAAAGGCGTGATTCATCGTTTCGGGCGGCACATTGCGTTTATGAAAAAAATCGCCGCCCATCAGGACGAAATCAACCTTCGCGTCAATCGCGTATTTGCGCAAAACATCAATCCACGCATCAAAAAAATCACGCGGCGATTCGTCGAGCTGGTAGCGTGTGCACCCAAGATGGACGTCCGAGATATGGAGGAACTTCATGCCCCTATTATACAGTAAAATTCTTGAAAATGGTTTTTGGTTTTTGGTCTTTGGTCTTTGGCTTTTAATTTTATTTTGATTATTGACCGTTATCCTAGATAATAAGAAATTGGCAACATAAAAACCAAAGACCAAATACCAAAAACCATTTAAATTATGAATAAAGTTATTTTGATCACGGGCGCGTCGAGCGGAATCGGCAAGGAAACCGCCAAACTGTTTCAAACCAAAAGCTGGCGTGTCGCGGCGACGATGCGTTCGCCCGAAAAGGCGGAAGATCTGAATAAGATAGTTGACATCGAAACTTTTCGGCTCGATGTCACGGACGTTGATTCGATCAAAAAGGCGATCGCCGATGTTTTAGAGAAATTCGGACGCATCGACGCAGTTGTTAATAACGCCGGTTATGCGTTGGTCGGTTCGTTTGAATCCGCGACCGCCGAACAGATCGAACGGCAATATCAAACAAATGTTTTCGGTTTGATGAACGTCTGCCGCGAGATTTTGCCCTATTTCCGCGCCGAAAAACGCGGTTTTATCGTGAACGTCGCGTCGGTCGGCGGACGGATGACATTTCCGCTTTACAGTCTTTACAATTCGACCAAATGGGCGGTCGAAGGTTTTTCGGAATCGCTGCAATACGAGGTCGAACAATTTAACATCCGCATCAAGATCATCGAACCCGGACCGATCAAGACCGATTTTTACGATCGTTCGCAAGATTTAACGCGCCAGGAAGGCTTGACGGCTTACGACGCATTTATTGATAAAGCGATGCCGAATATGAATAAATCCGGCGAAACCGCGCCCGACGGACACATTGTTGCCGAAGCGATCTACGAAGCTGTCACTGACGGTTCAAAGAAAATGCGTTATGGTGTGAACACCAAAGGAATTCTGGCAGCGCGCAAGCTTTTGCCTGATTGGGCGTTTTTCAGAGTGATCAAAGGCGCGATTTTGAAATAATTTAAGATTTGTCGAATTAATGATAAAATTCTTATCAGAGGTATAACCGAAATGATTACGATAACTTTTCCTGACCGTGAAACTGAAAAACGAGCTTTGGGTTTTCTGCTCGGACGATTTTCGGGACGCGTGTTAAAAACAGGCGAACACCTTGTTCCCGAAGCCGCGCTTGAAGCATTAGCCAACGAAAATATTCCTTTTACAGTTCAAGGCAAATCAACGTATGAACAGCAAACTGCGCCGATTCGAGATATTGCTCCCGCTTCAATTTAACGACGGGCGTGAGATTCCTGCCGAGTGGTTAGCCGAAGCTGTTCTGGAAATCGTCGAAAAATTTGAAGCGGCAAGCTACGAAACGCAAAAATGTCGAAGGGCATTGGCGGTATCAACGCGTTTTGTATCGTGATAGCCTTGTGAAAATTGTCGTTGACGTTACCGATTTGGAAGAAAACCGCCAATGGATGCGCGAATTCAAGGCGCGTTGGAAATCAAAAACCGAACAATTGGAACTTTGGCTTGTGAGCTATGTGATTGATATTGATTAAAGTTTAATGCGGCGATGTTTTTGATAAGCAGGTGAGCAAGTTTTGTGAGATTTTGAAAAGTTCAGAGTAACGGCTAAAGCCGTGAAACCGCGAGGCGCACGCGCAGCGGTTTCTCACGCATAAATGCGTTACTGCGGAACAACCATAATGTCGCAAAACTTCTTATCAACTGCTTAATACAAAAAATTTACCCGATTTGGCGTTTTGCAGAGTTCTCAAAGGCGCGATTTTGAAATAATTTAAGATTTGCGGAATTGACGTTAAAATTTTTTCTCCTGGTGAAAATGAAATGATTAGGTGGTGTCTTAATCTTGTGGTGCTATACTTTAACAGTGTCAAAAACGACCCTTTTTGAGATACTTTCTATAAGTCGGAGCTTTACTATGACGATCAAGAAATTATTCGGTTACATTTTAACTATATTTATATTTGCTTCGGTTATCTTATACTTAAATAAAATGGATGACGTGCTCGGAATTTACCCTTATGAAATAAAATCAAATTTTTACAAAACATTGAAAAATCCTCAATTTATAGATCTCGGTGGCAGCAGTTTTAAGACAGTTGGCAGCAACCCGATATATGCTGACGATTGCATTGGATGCGGGGAACTTGGAGATATTGACGTTTATCATAATTCCGAATCAATCGAAATGACTACATATACTTTTAATGCTAACTGCCACGGTAAGTTTGAGATATTTCAAAGGGGCGTTCAATTAAATGAAAAAGGCGAGAAAATCGGTGAAAGATGTATCGTTGTCTTTTCTGATGAACATACAAGAATAGTGTGGACTGAAAGCGAAAAAGATGTATGGATTATGTCCGCACCTACCGTAGAACTCGTTCAAGAATTTGAAAAAAGTGAAGTTTATAAATCATACAAATCGGCTATCAGTAAATATTGATTCTCATTTATACTCTGCGGAAATATAAAACCGTTTCAAAAACGCCCCTTATTGACACAAAAAACATAGCATAGAAAACCGCTTTATGTGTCTTTTCTCCTGATCCATTAAAAATATATTAAAGCTGATGTTACGCAGTAATATTTTCAAGGGCTTCGCCCGTAGATGTGCGGAAAGGCTGTGCCTTTCCGGTCAG
>JANLTD010000626.1:0-3829 GCA_031362765.1 Acidobacteriota bacterium
CTGAGCGCGAGAGCGCGAAAATGACGTTTGCCGGTTTAGTGCCGTAAAATTAACAAGGCTTTTTCGCGTTGAAGCAACGCTCATGGCAAGCAAGGATGCGCGCGCTCCAGTCATTAAGCCGTGGTCTTCTTTGAAAATAGCTTTTTACTGACGCATTACAATTTGAAAAAAACATTTTTCTTGAGCTATGACTTGTTTAATTTTGGAAAGTCCTAAAAAATAAAAGCGTGGAAGAAATTTTCGGCCAGGGCGGCCTCATCGCCAAATATCACAAAGACTACGAACATCGGCTCGGGCAGATCCAAATGGCGGAAGCCGTGCTGCGGTCGTTTGAAGAAAAGAAACATCTGATCGTCGAAGCGGGCACCGGAACGGGGAAAACGCTTGCCTATCTCGTGCCGGCGATCGCGGCGGCTTTGGGAAATCGCAAACGCGTCATTATCTCGACCGGTACCAAGAATTTGCAGGAACAATTGATGGAAAAGGACATCCCTTTTCTGCAAAAGGTGATGCCCAAGAAATTTACCGCCGCGTATATGAAAGGCCGCTCGAATTATGCCTGTCTGCACAAGATCAAAAAAGCAGAAAATCAGCCGATCCTCGAAGGTTTGGACGAGATGGATTATTTTGACGAAGTTCGTCATTGGTCGCGCGAAACCGAAACGGGCGACCGCGCCGAATTAGTTAATCTGCCCGAAAATATTTCGTTTTGGTCGCGCATCAATGCCAAGTCGGAAACCTGTCTCGGGCAGAAATGTCCCGATTTCGAGGCGTGTTTTATTACGAAAATGCGCCAGCGAGCCGACGAAGCCGACATCGTCATCGTCAATCATCATCTTTTCTTTGCCGATCTCAACGTACGCGGCAATCAATACGGCAAGGTTTTGCCCGATTACGGCGCGGTCATTTTCGACGAGGCTCACTTGATCGAAGACATCGCCGCCGATTATTTCGGTTTTCAGGTTTCGAGTTTTCAACTCGACGAACTTGTCCGCGATGCCGATAATTTGCCGATCACCGACGCTGTGGCGACGCGCGATATGACCAAAATTGCCGCGAAGATCATCGGCTTGGCTGACCAATTTTGGATAAGATTTACGCAGGCGCGCCAGAACGACGGACGATTTCCGCTGGTACCGAATGCTTTTGCGCAGAAAAATTCGAGCGGCGAGGTCGAAGTGACATCTTTGGGCGAAGCGTATTTCGCACTCGATAATGCGCTCGAAAGATTGGAAACGGCGGTTGACGTTTACGCCGAAGAATTGACCGAAGCCGAAGCAATGCTCAAACGCGTTCGCCAAACGCGTTTTGATCTCGATTTTATCTGCACGCAATCGGAGAAAAATTACGTTTACTGGCTTGAAAAACGCGGGCGCGGGATGTTTCTGCGTGCTTCGCCGATTGATGTTTCGTCGCTTTTGCAGGAAAAACTTTTCGACAAGACCGAAACGGTCGTTTTGACATCGGCGACGCTTTCGACCAACGGCAAATTCAATTTCATTAAAGACCGGCTCGGGCTTGACGACGCGAAAACCTCTACACTACTTGCGCCGTCCGGGTTCAACTACGAAAAACAGGCGATCATTTATATTCCAAAAGCGATGCCCGACCCGCGTTCGGCCGAGTTTACACAACACGCCGCCAACGAGATCATCAAATTGCTTCAAATCTCCAACGGGCGTGCCTTCGTTCTTTCGACCAGCAATTTCGGGATGAACGCGCTTTATGAACTGGTTTCGATGCGCGTCAATTACCCGTGTCTCGTCCAAGGTTCGATGTCGAAAGCCGGACTCCTAGACCGTTTCCGCAAAACCTCGAACGCCGTTCTTTTCGCGACATCGAGCTTCTGGCAGGGCGTTGACGTGCGCGGCGAACAGCTTTCGTGCGTCATTATTGACAAGCTCCCGTTTGCGGTCCCGAGCGACCCAATTGTCGCCGCCCGCACAAAATTCATAGACGACAACGGCGGCAAATCCTTTTTCGATTACTCGGTCCCGCAAGCCGTCATCACGCTCAAACAGGGAATCGGCCGCCTGATCCGAAGCAAAACCGACAAAGGCGTGATTGCGCTACTCGATACAAGACTGCGCACAAAATCCTACGGCAGAGATTTTCTAAACTCTTTACCCAGAACACGCATTACGTCGGAATTAAAAGATGTGGCGAATATTTTTAATGATTGAAAAGAAAAGTCGGTGAAGCCGACAAATTCAATAGCGTCGGGAGCATCCCGACGATCTCAGCCAACAATCCTCGCGTCCCTGAAAGGGACGAATTTGCGGAGTGATTGTTCGACGCTTACAGCGTCAGGACGATTATTGGCACACCTCGTCGGGTGATACCCGACGCTATTAAATTCGTCGCTTTCAGCGACAAAACAGTCAAATTCTCAATATTTAAACAATATCTAATACCAATTCAAAGGGAGTTTGACGTATCAATACGGGTGTTCTGCCAGTCGATTGTCGTGCGTGTTTCGGCAAAATATGTCTTCTTAAATTTGAATTGGTATAATAGCATCGGGAGCATCCCGACTTAAAAATGTAATGGCACAAACTCTCGTTAAATTATATGTTCATATTATTTTTTCAACGAAAAATCGTGCCAATTTGATCTTGCCCGAAATCGATGGAGAATTATTTGCTTATTTCGGCGGGATCGCCAATAACAATAATTCAAAATTGATTGCGGCCGGCGGCACGGAAAATCATGTTCATCTGCTTGTTTCGATGAGTAAAAATATCGAACTCAGCCAATTGGTCGGTGACATCAAACGCGACGGTTCAAAATGGATCAAGACGAAAGACAATGTATCTCACTCGTTTCAATGGCAAGACGGTTATGGAGCATTTTCGGTTGGTTATACACAAATCGAAGATGTGAAAAAATATATCGCCAATCAAAAATCGCATCACTCGAAGATTAGTTTTGAAGAAGAGTTTCGGTATTTTTTGAACAAATATGACGTAGGTTTTGATGAACGATATGTTTGGGATTGAAATTTGTCCCTTTCCGAGGACACAATATTTATTGATAATGACATCGGGTAAAGCTCAGCGACACCCGACGAATCTATAAAAAAACCGATCGGACGCGATGAAGCTGTTGTCCAAACATCAAGAGTTTGTGTTCGTCACTTTCAGCGACGGAGTGTTTGTCAACCGACCGTCGGGATGCTCCCGACGCTATTGAATTGGTCACTTTCAGTGACAAAAAACGAATGATTTTCTAATTTTAAGCAGACTCTTAAAAATCGGGTTTTGATTACGGCGGCAACTCTTAGCTGGGTCGTTACAAAAGCGATTAATTTAAGAGCCTTCTTGTTTTGATTCGTGCCCGTTACCAATCTATACTCAATAAAAGTAATGGAAACCCAACATCTAATAATTACTTTTACAATCCTGACAATCGCCTTTATTCTCTTTCTGACCGAAAAATTGCCGGCGGATCTGGTTGCGCTGCTCGTCGTCGTCGCGCTTGGCGTGAGCGGGGTTTTGACCACGCAAGAGGCTTTTTCGGGGTTCAGCCGTTCGGCCGTTGTGACCATTATGGCGATCTTTATTCTGACGGAAGCACTTCAAAGAACAGGCGTCAGCGAACAGGTCGGCAATATTCTGCTTAAGGTCGGCGGCAAAAGCGAATTAAGATTAGTTGTCGCGGTGATGACGGCGGGCGCGTTTCTGTCGCTCTTTATGAACAACATCGCGGCGGCGGCGGTTTTGCTTCCGGCGGCTTCGGGCGCGGCGAAAAAGGCTGATGTTAATACTTCGCGGCTGTTGATGCCGCTTGCTTTCGGGACCATCCTTGGCGGGATGGCGACGCTTTTGAC
>JANLTD010000082.1:0-8168 GCA_031362765.1 Acidobacteriota bacterium
ATACCGATCCCGCAACTCTGCAAGAGATACGCGACGCCCTGACAGACGGCAGAGAATGTACCGTCGAGATCTTGAATTACACAAAACATGGCGAACGTTTCTGGAATCGGCTTTCACTGACTCCCGTTTTGGATGCTGAGGGCGTAGTAACTCATTTTATCGGAATTCAATCCGACATTACCAAACGACGGAATGCCGAGGAAAAACTCCGGGAAGTCAATCGTCAGCTGGAAATGACAAACCAGCATATAAAGAGCAATCTGGAAGCCGCCGCAAGAATCCAGCGATCGCTTCTTCCCGACAAAGAACAACTGTTCGAAGGAATTAGTTTTTCGTGGCTAGTCCAGCCGTGTGATGAATTGGGTGGAGACACACTAAACGTGATCAGTTTAGATAGAAACCGATTTGCTGTCTATACTGTGGACGTGAGCGGCCATGGAGTTCGCGCTTCACTACTCTCGACCACGCTGAGTCATTGGTTCGCACGCGTTCTGGACGGACGCGCGGATCGCGCTCCACGAACGTTTGCGTTCTCACCTGTTGAAGTTGCAGAAGAGTTGAACCGCCAATTTCAGATGGACGAAGAGAATGCTCAGTATTTTACAATGTGTTTCGGAATCATAGATTTGAAATCCCGGGAGTTTCGTTACGTCACTGCCGGCAACCCTCCGCTTGTGTCGCCCGTGCCAATGGGACGATGGAGGTTCTTGAATTCGAAGGCTTTCCGGTCGGACTTGTCGCACAAGCCTGGTATTCAGAAAACGTGATCAAACTGACGGGCGGGGATCGGGTGTTTCTTTATACCGATGGTGTTATCGAGGCTGAAAACAGGCATGAGATTGCGTACGGCACCGCAACCCTGACAGCCGAAATTGTAAAAAATCGCCGGCGGACTCTAGACGGCTGCGTTGGTTCGATTTTGGAGAGTGTTACATCGTGGGATGGGTTCCGGGGGCTCAAGGATGACTGTTCGATACTTGCCTTTGAGATCGCCGAATAGGAAATGGAGAGTATTGGGGGGATTCGAAAAGGGAATTGAACGCCAATGCAGTCGCGGCCTCAGGGACACAACGGTTTTACGGCCAACGCCGAAGCGAACCGGAACACGACGCCAACACGTTCTTTCGGCGACCGCCACTTCGCGGAACATCGGAACCAACCGCCGCGATGTTCTCACTGTGATCCCTTGCAATGTATCTGATCCGCGACGCTGAACATCTACGATTCGGTTGGATAATTACGATCACATACTGATTCGGGTCAGCCGATTCCGGATGCGGTGACCGATCGCAAAGGGTTCGAGCCGCCGGTCTATTATTGGGATCCGGTGATCGCGCCGTCGGACATGGAATTCTATACCGGCAAGTCGTTCCCGGCGTGGCGCGGCAGTATTTTCATTGGCGGATTGGCATCGAAGCGATTGCTGCGGTTGGTCATCAAGGACAATCGGGTCGTCGGCGAGGAGCATCTGCTGATCGACCGCGGCCAGCGCGTCCGCGATGTCCGGCAAGGGCCGGACGGATCGCTCTACGTCGTCACCGACGATTCGAACGGAGAACTCTGGAAGATCGCGCCGAAGCGATGAGACAGTCAGTTTAATTTACCCGATCGTTCCCGCGATTCTCGTGAATCAGGTCAGCGTCCGAATAGAAAAATGAAAAACTCCGAAAGGTTTGCGAAGATTACGATTCGCGTTCCTAAACGCTGCAAAAAGCGGCATTGAATGTTGACGCGCCCGATTCGCGGACCTGCGATCGGGCGCGAAAAACATTTATCTATACCGATGACAGGCTGCTGCTTTGCCGCTCGTTTGCGGTGCGAACCAAACCGGAGGGCAAGAAGCTGGTGATGCTCGAAGCGATTGGCGAATGTTTCGATATCATTGAAGACGAGAACTGCCAAAAACTGTTGCGGATCCGACCATGTCTCGCCACGGAAACTCAGCCGGAGGGACTTTTTCTTTATCCCTGATTGAAAGAACGGGTCAGGCGTGCTTGTTCTTTTGGCGGCTAGTGTTCGGTCAAACATGAATTGACGGATTGGCTGATTTGTCAGAAGAAGGTTCTGCCGTAACAGATGGTTCAAGTTTCAAAGTAAGATATTCGTTTCGCGGCATTCAACCGCCCGTAGGCGCAGGCGGTTCTGACCCGTCATTTCAACCTTGAATGAACACTAGACTAAACCGTGTGATTCCGCAAACATGACTCTGCCACGAAAGTGAAACGCCAGACTCAACGGGTCGGTTTTCTTGAAACATACCCAAAGGAAAAATAGCTCATTCCGCACTTTGAAAGTCTGAAGAACCGGTCACAGATAACCACCCCGCCGATGACTACCGCCACCACGCAAACGATTTTAGTGTTGGATAACTTCGTTGATAAACACAAACGCCTGTCAATTGTTGACAGGCGTTTGTGTTGATCAAATTGGCTCCGCAGGTAAGACTCGAACTTACAACCCTTCGGTTACACTTTCTCCCAAACTTTCGTTTGAGTGTGGACTATCTCATCAACTTTCTTTCAAAAGTTGTCGGACGCTCTTGGAGATTTTATTGGTTTGGTTTCCTCAATCTCTAAGTCTCTGCACGTTCCTGCTTACTCTTAAACCATTCAGCAGGCTTCGCTCAGGATTACCATGCTAATTTGCATTAGCGAAGGCTTCCCTGAATTCATCCGATTTTTCAATCACAGTCACCTGTGAAAGCTGCAACTTTCCGGCGTGGAATTCACGATGACAATTTGCACATAACAAAACACATTTTTCAATTTCTGCTTTTACTTTTTCCCAACTTCTGGCATAACCTTTTGCGGAAATGCCAAAATCTTTTTTTGTCGGGTCAAGGTGATGAAATTCAAGTGCTTCGATACAACGATTGTAGCCGCAAACCTCGCAACTACCGCCTTTGTATTCAACAGCCATTTCTCGAACTTTTGCTCTTCGGCGTTTGACCGCTTCGAGCATATATTCTCTGCGCTGTTGATAAGTGCGCTTTTCTGCCATTGTAAAAGACCTTGCCTAGCTTACAGCCGAATGCTCTGCCATTGAGCTACTGCGGAATATCGTCCGAAGACGAATTTTTAGATTATGGATTTTGCTTTATCTTGTCAAGTGAAGTTCAAAAAAAATCTGTTATTATGTAAGTTAATAAAAGAAATTTGAGAAACACTATGCCAAAAACTCTAATCATTTTTCTATTGCCGATATTTTTAGCCTTCAATATTTTCGGTCAAAAACAATCTTCTAAAACTCCAAAAAGTAAAACTCAAACTAAACGAACACAAATACAAATTCCAAGAGACTGGAAATTAATTGATTTGGACAGTTTTTCTTTTTTGTTGCCTGAATCAATGGAAGATAAAAAAGCGCGAGGCACGGACAGTCAAGTTTGGCATTTTGAAGACAGTGAAATGGAACTTTATATTGATAGTGGAATGTACACAAATGATTTTCAGGACTTAAAAGAATCTTACGAAGTTCAAAAAGAAAAAGTAAATATTGGCGGTAAAAACGTGAAAATCTTTATGTGGGATAAGAATTAAGATATTTCGGGAACTTATAAAGTAAACAAAGACGGCTCGATAGAACCACACGAAACTTACGAAAAACATTTTGCCATCGGCGTGTATTTTCAAGAAGGCAAAAGACGATACTCGGGAACTAATTTTGTGATTACGACAAAATCTTTAGAAGCGCAGGAAATTGCGAAGAAGATTTTATTTTCAATTAAATTCAAAAACTAACAAATGCAACACGAACTTATTTTGATCCTCGATTTCGGCTCGCAATATACTCAGCTGATCGCCCGGCGCGTGCGTGAACTGGGCGTTTATTGCGAGATCGTTCCTTTTTATTACAACCTGAAAAAGATCTTGGAGCGCAATCCGAAAGGCGTCATTCTTTCGGGCGGACCTTCGAGCGTTTATGAACCGGACGCGCCGAAGGTTTCCGCGCAATTTTACGCTTCGATTGCCGCGCCGGTTTTCGGTATTTGTTACGGGATGAATCTGATCGCCAAAGATTTCGGCGGTACGGCGGAACCTTCCGAACAGCGCGAATACGGACACGCAAAACTCAAAGTTCTGAGTGGTGAAACCGAACTTTTTCAAGGATTGCCCTTTGATCTGGACGTTTGGATGAGCCACGGCGACCACGTTACGGCGCTTCCCGAAGGCTTTCATCAAACCGCGACCACGGGCGAAATGATCACCGCGATCGAGAATAAAGAAAAGCAAATTTACGCCGTTCAGTTTCATCCCGAAGTTTCGCACACGCTGCTCGGCAGGGAAGTTTTGCGCAATTTTCTTTTCAACATTTGTGACTGCAAAGGCGATTGGACATCCGCGCAATTTATTACGGAAGAGATCGAAAAGATCCGGTCAATTGTCGGTGACAGCGATAATGTCGTTTGCGGACTTTCGGGCGGCGTTGATTCGACCGTCGCTGCCGTGTTGATGCACGAAGCTATCGGGACGCGGCAAACCTGCATTTTCGTCAATAACGGACTCTTGCGCGCCGATGAATTTGAAACGACGCTCGCGCTCTATGAAAAAGAATTGCACCTTAACGTCATCGGCGTTGACGCATCCGAAGATTTTTACGCGGTTCTCAAAGATATTGTTGATCCGGAACTCAAACGCAAAGCGATCGGCGCGAAGTTCATAGATATTTTCGACTCGGAAGCGCACAAGATCGGCGACGTAAAATGGCTCGTGCAGGGAACTCTTTATCCGGATGTGATCGAATCTGTTTCGCTTCGCGGTTCGAGCGTGACGATCAAATCGCATCACAACGTCGGCGGATTGCCCGAAAAGATGAATCTCAAATTGATCGAACCGCTTCGGGAATTATTTAAAGACGAAGTGCGCTTGATCGGCAAAGATTTGAAGATCCCCGACGAAATCCTGCAACGCCATCCGTTTCCCGGCCCCGGTCTTGGCGTGCGGATTTTGGGCGACATCACGCCCGAAAAAGTAGAATTATTGCAGCGCGCCGACAAGATCTTTATCGAAGAACTCCATAGTTTCGGAATTTACAACGACGTTTGGCAAGCATTTGCCGTCTTGCTGCCGATTCAATCGGTCGGCGTGATGGGCGATTTCCGCACTTATGAACGCGCGATCGCGCTTCGTGCCGTCACCTCGACTGACGGAATGACCGCTGATTGGGCGCGTTTGCCGTTTGATTTTCTGCAAGCCGTTTCGTCAAGAATTACGTCGGAAATTCGCGGCATCAATCGTGTCGTCTATGACATTTCATCAAAACCGCCGTCAACTATTGAATGGGAATGATTCGATTGCGAATTTATATTTCTTGACAAAATTTTTTAGAGATTTGTAGGTTAATGAAGACGTTTGATGTAAAATAAATTAGCGATTAATTAAATCATTCAAAATGGAAAAAATTGGTTACATCGAAATAACGGTTATTGGTTCAAAAGGCAACCTTGAACTTACTCCGGACAATTATGATATCAAAGACATAATTGCAGTTTTGGAGCAAGCCGAAAATTTGTTGTTTCCTAATAATAAAAGAGAACGCCCAACCATTAGTTACGATATTCAAAAAGGTTCTGTAAAACACATTATCAAGACTTCGTTGCAAGCGATTATTGGATTTAACGCAGTTTTATTCCAAATTCAGCAAAATAGTAATTTGATTGATTTTTTAGAATCTCCAACCGCGAAGGCTTTTGATTTTTTCCAAGAGACAGCGAAAAAACAAGATTATTCGTTTGAGATATCCACTTCACTGGAGCAATCAAGCAAAATAATTGTTGATAAAACTACTGAATTTACTCGCTCAGAAGAGATTTGGGCTGATGCGGAATTCTATTTTTATGGCATAGTTACAGACTTCGGTGGAAAAACCGAAGCCAATATTCACTTAGATACAAAAACTTACGGTTTATTAAAAATTAAGGCTGACAAGAAATTGCTTTCCGAATATAAGACAAATCCGCTTTACAAACCCTACGGAATTCGGGCTATTGGAAAACAAAGTATTTCTAGTGGGGAGATTGATAAGTCAACGCTTAAATTGATTGAAATAATTGACTATGAACCAAGTTACAAAGCCAGTTACATCAATGGTTTAATTGATAGAGCTAGAAATAGTTGGAAAGGAATTAACGATGCCGACGAATGGCTTTCACAATTAAGATAAACAAATATGGAAGATAAGTGTATTCTATTGGATACAAGCTTTAATATCAGATTACTTAACGACCAAGACCCGTTACATAAAAATGTTTTGGGTTTTTATCAATACTTTCTTGAGAAAGAGTTTCGACTGAAATGTTCGACGATTAGCGTTGCTGAATATTGTGTAAGAGGGAAAATTGATGAACTTCCATTGAAAGATTTAGAGTTGCTTCCGTTTAATCTTAATCACGCTGTCAAAGCAGGCGAATTTGCATATTTGGTTTTTGCCAATCGAAATACCTTAGATTTAGGAAACAGACTGATTATTCCCAATGACAGCAAATTGTTCGCTCAAGCACATGTTGACAAAGAAATCACATCGTTCGCGACTTCTGACAAGGAATGTATCAAAATTTTTGAACTACTGAATCAACATTTTCAAATGGATTTTGAAATAATTAACATTCGTGAGCCTTACAACACAGTTTTGGGAATCTTGCCTTTTAGCAGTTGATTGTTAAGGAGCAGCCCTTGCACTCCTCATAACTTTTCCCAACATCAGAAATTCGCGGCATCAACCGCGTCGTTTATGACATTTCATCAAAACCGCCGCCAACAATTGAATGGGAATGATTCGATTTGCGAGTTGGGATTGCGGTTCGGAGTAAAGTCTTCACCTTTTGCAAAATCTATTCGGTCGAATATCTAATTGTCAGAACGCTTTGCCCGATACTACAAATTTGTGCGAACGATGTTAAAATTTCTTTATTGTTCAAAAGATTATGAAATTCGGTCTGATTGCCGGAAACGGTAAATTTCCTTTTCTTGTC
This sequence comes from Acidobacteriota bacterium, assembly GCA_031362765.1. Classification (GTDB taxonomy): domain Bacteria; phylum Acidobacteriota; class Blastocatellia; order Pyrinomonadales; family Pyrinomonadaceae; genus JAFDVJ01. The sequence goes on from JANLTD010000082.1 coordinate 6,971, forward strand.
GTCGAAGGCGCGCGCAAAGCGGGCGCGTCGCTGGCGGTTGTCGCGATCAAAGAAGAAACGGATAAAAGCATCGAGCAGATTGCCGACAAGGTTTTGTGGGTCGGCATCGGGCAACTCGGCAAGATGATCTCCTTCTTCAAAAAAGAAGGTGTCGAGAAAGCGATCATGGCGGGACAGGTCAAACACGTCCAGATCTTTTCGCGCGCGTTTCCCGATTGGCGCATGGCGAAAATGCTTTACAACCTGCCGCGCCGCAATACCGACTCACTGATCGGCGGAATTGCCGACGAGCTCGGCAAAGATGGCATCGAACTGATTGATTCAACCTATTTTATTCAAGACCAACTCGCGCAGGAAGGCGTTTTATCACGCCGTAAACCGAACGAGATTGAAAACGGAAATATCGAATATGGTTTGCACATCGCGGGCGAAATTGCGCGGCTCGATCTCGGGCAAACAATCGTCGTACGCGCCAAGGCGTGCGTCGCGATCGAAGCGATGGAAGGCACGGACGCAACAATTCACCGCGCCGGAGAACTTGCAAAAGGGAAACTGACGGTCGTCAAGGTCGCCAAACCGAATCAGGATATGCGTTTCGATGTACCGGTCGTCGGTCTTCCGACGATTCAAACAATGATCCAGGCCGGCGCAACCTGTCTATGTCTGACGCCGAATAAAACCCTGATGTTTGATAAAGACGCAATGCTCAAACTCGCCAACGCACATAAAATTTGCATCGTTGCCGTTCAGGGCGAAACAAATATCCTCTAAGTTGCGTAGTGCACAAAAGAATTTTCACGCAAAGGCGCGGCAGAGCAGAGAAAACAATCCATCGAAATTTTAGATCTGAGATTTCAAATTACAGGATCTTTGCGCGTCCGGCGTTTCTTGCGGCACATATATTGGAGAAAAATGCGAAAAAATTTATTAGGTTTATTTTTGGTTTTTACATTTCTTTTTCCGTCGTTTGCAATGGCGCAAACAGCGGTCAAGATCAATTCTAAAGAGCGAAAAATGGCGAGCGCGATCACGGCGGCGCAACTCAGGGATTATTTATATTATGTTGCGTCGGACGAAATGGGCGGACGCGACACGCCTTCGAACGGATTGGATCTGACGGCGAAATTTATCGGCACAATGCTTTCACGATGGGGTTTTAAACCGGCGGGCGATAACGGAAGCTTTTATCAAAAAATAG
>JANLTD010000134.1:0-5070 GCA_031362765.1 Acidobacteriota bacterium
CGGACGGCTTGTTCGATGATTGCTTTGGCTTTCGGCAAACCTTTTAAGCGGAGAATGTCCGACACGATTTTCAAATAAGTTTTATCGGTCAAACTTATCGGTTTCAATGCACGCGGAATCGGATTCCAGCTTACTCCATCGCCGATCGCGATGCCTTTGCGTTCTTCACGATCCTGACCAATATAATAAAAGTCGTCGCAAGGCTCCCCGTCAGGAGCGCCAACCGTTGTCGCAAATGTGTAATCCTGTTTGCCGGTCAAATCATAGATCGAATAATTTGTTTCACCTTTGAGTTTTGCAAAAGTTGTTTTTGCGTCCATATATTTGCCATTCTGGACGCCGCCGAGCAATCCGCCGGATTTTAAATCGAGAATCGGGACGACTTTTTGTTGGGCAAATATTGCCATCGAAAATAATATTGTGATCAGTATTGTTGCTATAGTTTTCATTTTTTCCTCGTTTCAAACACCGCAGTAATATGATAAAGCCTTGATTTCTGACGGCTTTCCGGCTTTCATTTCAAAAACCTTGAGCCAATTTTCCTCGTAACCGTAAGCCTCAACGATTATCTCCATTTTACCGTCACCGTTCAAATCGGCAATTCCCGACAGCGTGTATTCGCCATCGTAATAACCATTTATTTTGGTATAAAATGTGCCGCCGACAAAAAGATTTCGTGTTTTTCCGAGCGTTGTTTTGCGAATCATGACAAACGAATAACTGCCGATCTTGGCGTTTTGATTTGCATCTTCGGCGTAATGCTTGGCAACTAAAATAACCTCGTCCGTGCCGTCGCCGTCGAGATCAACCCAAAATGCATCTTCGATTTTGACGGGGCTTTTCGGCAAACCGCGAAGCCGTAAAACATCGGCCACCGCCTTTTTATTATTTGCGTCGGTCAAGCTTACTTTTTTCGGCTGACGCGGAACGATTTGCCAATCGGCATTTGTCCCGACCGCCAAACTCGCGACCGTTTCGATTTGCGGTTCGACATAATAATTTTCTTCACACGCGCCCGGACCTTCCTTGATTTCTCCTAACGAAAAGTTGCCTTTTTTACCGATCGTAAAATCAAAGAGCGAAAAGTTTTCATCGCCCTTGAGTTTCCCGAAGGTTGTTTTTGCGTCCAGAAATTTGCCGTTTTCAGCGCCGCCGATCAAATTGCCGTACCTGACTTCCGCTCCCGCATCCGACTTTTCTACAATCAAAGTGACTATTGGCACAACCGTTTTCTGAGCCGTTACCACGATATTAAAACTTGATACAACTAAGCTGAAAACAATAATTCGGGTTAATCTATTTTTCATAAATTTATCTTGCATCCTTAAAGAAAAAGAAGAAAAATGCCGCCGCGTGTTCCGGCTTGACGTCTTTTGTGTAACCGATCGTGCTGCGGCTGCTGTTTTCGACCGTTCCATTGCTGTTAACATAGCCGATGGTTGAGCGGCTTGAATTTTCAACCGTGCCGTTTGAATTGATGTAACCGATCGTCGAACGGCTCGCATTTTCGACCGTGCCGTTTGAACTGATATAACCGATCGTCGAACGGCTGCTGTTTTCGACGCTGCCGTTGCTGTTGAGATAGCCGATGGTCGAGCGGCTCGAGTTTTCAACCGTTCCGCTCGAAGAAACATAACCGATTGTTTTACGGCTCGCGTCTTCGATGGTCTGCGCGGAAACCGATACACCAAAACAAATCAGAACGAGGATGACTGTCAAAAAATTTCTTGTCTTAAACATATTTTGTTAAATATTCCACGCTAACGATTACAAAAGTTTGAAGAATGTTGCCTACGAAACACACGAAAGACACTAAATAAACGAAAATTATTTAGAAGCTGTTTGGAAACTAAGAAATGGGACGCGGACAAACGCGGATTTAGGCGAATTCGCGCGGATTTTTTTGTTTGATCCGCGAAAATCCGCTGAATCTGTGTTTGTCCGCGTCCTATTAACTTCGTTTTCTTTCAAGACAGATTTTTCAATTAACTTCTAAGAAATTTTTTGAATATGCGCGTGTGTTTCGTAGGCAATACTTCTTCAAATCTTTTAATCGGGAACCTCACCTTAAATAGAATCCGGCACATATAAAAAAACAGTTTCGACATCTTTGCCGGTATCGCGTGAACTCGATGAATTGCCGGTTAAATACCAATCCGTCAAACTTTTCCATTCGATTTTACCGACATTGACCGGCGCGGGATTATAAACCAAAAACATATAACCAAGTGCCGGAAACCACATAATTCCGGCAATCACGACGATATGCGTTTTTCCGTTGACCCAGAGCGGTCCGTATTGTTTGAGCCATCCTTCGATTGTTTCGACCGTTGGTGTCATCGGCGGAATTGCCTCCAGCCCGAGCCGTTTTGCCATCTTTATTATTTGCGGATTTTGTAATCCTTTATTGTCATCTCTTATTTTTTGACATTCGGCATCAAGTTCAGGCGGAATCAACCCCGAGATCGATTGCTGTCTTTGATCCATTTTCCACGTAATTAGCATTTGTGCGCTGGCATACCAGCAACTCATATTTAAGCCCTGCGGTATCAGCGTCATTCCCTGCACGATATAAGCCATTTTTTGTTATCCTCCAAATCAGTCTCAATTTTCAGACGGTGATTGCGTTTTGTTTTTGCCGAAGAATCGATACACGAAATAGATAATCAGCCCGATTCCTTCTAAGATAAAAAAGGCTAAAATTCCCCAATTTACAATTACTAAATTTCCCCAAAAGAAATTCAGGCACCAGAAAACAAATTCCAATAAAACAATCGCCAAAATGAATCCCCAATTGCCAAATAAACGATAGGCGAAATAAATCACCAAACCGATTGCCGACATAATCAGCATCACCAAACCTTCTTTTTGATAATCAACCTGCGTGAGCAGCCAAATTATTAAAAGCAAGGACAAAACCGCCGCGACAATTCCAAACGGCGCGTTAAATTTGGCGGGCGGCGCATCAGAACGCGAACGAAAAACGGGCAAAGACGCGCAAGTTGCCGCGTAAACGAGCAGGCGCGTGATTGTCGCAATCGTCAAAGCCGTAACAAATGATGTTTGAATCGTGAAAACAAAAATCACCACCGATGTTAAAGCGAGCGAAACGTAGGGCGTTTTAAATTTCTTGTGTGTTTTTGCCAAAACCGATGGCAATTCCTTTTGTTCAGCCATCGCAAAAGGAATCCGCGATGTCGCCAAAAAACCGCCGTTCAAGTTTCCCAACACCGAAACGAGCGCCCCGACCGCGATAAATCCGGCGCCGAAACTTCCCATAAACTTACCCGCCGCATCTGCCAGAGGCGTTTTGGAATCAGCCAATTCGGGCAGCGTTCCGATTGAAACAACCTGAATAATGATAAAAAGACACGCACAAAAAGCGAGTGCGGAAAGCAGTGCGAACGGTACATTTTTTTGCGGGTCTTTCGTTTCGCCCGCCGGAATAACGGCGGCTTCAAATCCGACGAACGCGTAAATCAAAATCAGAATCGCTTCCGAAAATTTGCCGCTGACGGGCAATTCCGCAAAATTAAAATTCGCAGGCTGGATAAAAAACATTCCGACTGCCGCGAAAATCAACAAAGGAATGAGCTTTCCGACCGTAAAAATATTTGTCATCAGCGAAGATTCGCGGACGCCCAGAAAATTGACGATCGAAATCAGTAAGACAACCGCACTGACGATAAAATAACGCCAAAAACCTTCGTTCGCGGCCGGATAAAAGAAGCCGAGATAGAGCAAAAGCGCGTTGCAATTGGTCGCAAAGGTCGTCACGCGAACAATCCAGTAAAGCCAGCCGACCTCAAACCCGACCGCCGAACCAAAAGCTTCTCGGGCATAGAGATACATTCCGCCCGTTGCCTCAAAACGGCTCGAAACTTCGGCGAAACAAACGACGATCAGTCCGACGATGACCGCGCAAGCAATAAACGCGAACAGACTGAAGCTGCCGATCAAGCCAGTGACCTTCGACGGCAGCAGAAAAATTCCTGTGCCAATGACCGTATTTATGGCAATCGCCGTCAAATCCCAACGGCTGATGCCGCGAACTAATTTTTCGTCAGACATTTATTTATTTTTCCGCGCTTTTTTAGCGATCGTTTTTCGTTTATACTCTGAAAAACCACTTTCCGCAAAGACTTTAAGAGGAAAATTGAATGAAAACTATTGTTGCCGCGCTTTTTTGTCTGGTCGCTTTTTGTCTGGTCTGCCTTACTACAAATGCGCAGAGCCAAAAAAAATCAAAGGAATTTAAGATTCCGGCGGATTACAAACCGCTCGTGACGGAAAATTCGCCCGCGCTGCAGACGCTTTTGAACACGGCGGTTCGCGAGACGCTCGAAAAGTTCGCGTCAAAGAACTTAAAAGCTGAAAAGGTCGCCGTCACCCTGATTGATTTGCGCGAAACGAACTATTTGAAAACGGCAAACGTGCGCGGCGAAGAAAAGATCTATCCGGCATCGGTCGTCAAGATGTTTTATATGAACGCGCTCGAACGTTGGCTCGAAGACGGCCGCTTGAAGATGTCACCCGAACTCGAACGCGGGTTAAGAGATATGATCACCGTTTCGTCCAACGAAGCGACACAGTACATTTTGGACGTTTTGACCGGAACCTCGAGCGGCGCTGAAATGCCCGCCGAAGAATTTGAAAAATGGTCTTATAAACGCAATATCGTCAATCGTTTTTACGCGGCACTTGGGTTTCAGAACATCAACGTCAACCAAAAAACTTTTTGCGAAGACGCTTACGGCATCGAACAGCAGTTTCGCAATTATAAGGGCAACAACCGCAATATGTTGACGACCAACGCGACGGCGCGGCTTTTGACGGAAATCGTTTTGGGCCGTACAAACACGCCCGAACGAACCAAGATAATGATGGATCTGATGCGGCGCGATTGGGAAGCGCAGATCGGCAAAACCGAAGACCGCGAATTTATTTCCTACGCGCTCAAACCGGGAACAAAACTCTGGACCAAAGAAGGCGACACAAGCAAAACGCGCCACGATGCTGCCTACATCGTAACGCCCGACGGATTGAAATTCGTGATCGTCATCTTTACCG
>JANLTD010000145.1:0-4689 GCA_031362765.1 Acidobacteriota bacterium
AAGCGGATTGGTGAGAAATTCATCGCCAATCTTCAATTTCTTTCAAAAACCAAAAACCAAAGACCAAAGACCTAACAAATCACCTTCAAAACTTCATTGACGATCTTCGCAATTTATTAAATTTCTCCAAATTTCTGTTTGATCTTCGGAGACTTTTTGCTGTCGAGGACCTTCCAAATTATCGTCACGCTTTCGGCATCGCGCCGGACGACCCGAAATGCAACGGTCATATCTTTCCGGCTGTCGAACGCGATCTCGTCATAGACATAACCTTGAAACGTGCGGTAAGAAGTGCCGCGATAGGCTATCGAACGCAGAACATAGGTCGTGTTTTCCTTCGCAAAAAGCGCACGGCTATACACAAACCCGTCTTTTTTGATTCCTTCAAGAAACTGCCGGTCGTTTTTTATAACTTCTTCAAAATCAGTCGAGGTCTGAAAATCGTTTAAATACTTCAGCCCTTTTGTTTGCAGAGAGATCTCTTCGAGCGGAACATCGCCGACATCAACCAGAATGCCGTGTGACATTATTCCGAGCGATTGAAAGCTATTGTTTATGTAGGTCAGGTCTGCCAGCGAATCTATCCGATAATTTTCCGCCCGGAAAGAATAAGAAGAACCGGCGCCGGGCATCGAATATTTCAGACAATCTTCGGAAACATCGAACACTTTTGTGTTTCCCGCACAACCTTTGTCGCCGATCAGTTTGAGCAGACCGGTATCCGATCGGCGCAAGATCTGAGAATAGATTTCGAGATCTTCTTTGCCAGGCGCGAGTAATTCAGATTCTTTTTGAGTCGGGTTTCGATAGATATTTCGGATGTTTTCGATCGCCGTTGTCCGCGCCAGATCGTTATTCGTCCTGGCGGCGGTTCTTCCGATGTTTCTTAAGGCTTCAAATCCGCGGTTATCTTCTTCGCGGGTTTTTATTTGTTGGAGAATTTCTAATTTTTTAGCAGGTGACGTTTGCGGAACCGCAATTCCTTGCGAGCTGATCGCCTGCGGAAACAAAAACGTCAAGCCGCTGAAAATAAAAAACGAACAAAACCCGATTTTTTTCATAAAGCCTTTCTCACATAAGTTTTTCTTTTAAAATTTCATTGACGATCTTCGGATTCGCTTTGCCCTGCGAAGCCTTCATCACCTGCCCGACAAAGAAACCGAAAAGTTTTTCGTTCCCGCCCCGATATGCGTTAACCTGATTTTCGTTGTTTTTGATGATTTCGTCAACAATTTTTTCGATCGCGCCGGAATCGGAGATCTGCTCAAAGCCTTTTTCGCTGATAATACTTGCCGCCGTCTTGCCCGAATTGAACATTTCGACCAGAACTTCTTTCGCCTGATTGTTATTGATCTTAGACGAGTCTAAAGTTTTGATAAGAGCCGCCAGATTCTCCGCCGAAACCGGCGAATCGGCGGCGGTCCGGTCTGAATTATTCAATTCTCTGAGAAGTTCGGATAATATGAAGTTCGCCGACGTGCGCGGATTGCCCGAAGCAATCGCGGTTTTTTCGTAAAAGTGCGCCAAACCTTTATCCGAAACAAGCTGCGAGGCGTCCGAGTAAGACAATTCATATTCATTCATAAATCTATCGCGCATCGCATCGGGCAATCCGGGCATTTCGGCTTTCGCCTTTTCGATAAACTCTTTTGTGACAACTAACGGCTGCAGATCGGGTTCGGGAAAGTATCGGTAATCGTGCGCGTCTTCTTTCGAGCGCATAATTCGCGTGCAATTGTTCTTTTCGTCCCAGAGACGCGTCTCCTGCGCGACGCCTTCGCCCGTTTCGTGCGCGATAAGCTGACGTTCGATCTCATATTCGATCGCCTTTTGCATAAACCGCACGGAATTCAGGTTCTTCAGTTCAACTTTATTGTTAAATTTCTCCTGCCCGATCGGTTTGACCGAGACATTCGCCTCGCAACGTAAGTTTCCTTTCTCCATATCCGCGTCGCTTGCGCCGACCCATTGCAGAACACGGCGCACGTGATTGACATAATCATACGCCTGCCACGAAGTGCGAAAATCCGGTCCGGTGACGATCTCGCCAAGCGGAGTTCCGGCGCGATTGAGATCAACATACGAATATTTATCAACTTCGGGCAGACCTTCGTGAACATTTTTACCGGCGTCTTCTTCGAGATGCATTCGTTCGAGATGAATCGTCAGCGGTTTCCATTCAACGGCGCGGCCTTGTTCGTCGCGCTCGGACGTCATAATTGTCAGTTTGCCGTTCGACGAAAAAGGCCGGTCATACTGCGAGATCTGATAGCCTTTCGGCAGATCGGGATAAAAATAATTCTTGCGCGAAAAAATAGACTGCGGGTTGATCGTCAAACCAAGCCCGAGCGCGGCCTTCGTCGCAAATTCAACGACCTTTTCATTCAAAACCGGCAGCGCGCCCGGTAATCCCAAACAAACCGGACACGTATTCGCATTCGGTTCATCGCCAAAATTCGCCGCACAACCACAGAAGATCTTTGTTGCGGTCGCTAATTGCGCGTGAATCTCCATTCCAATAACTGCTTCCCAACCATTTTTCATAATTTTAATCAAAATAAAACGCGGATTATGTCTTTTATCATAATCCGCAGAGCGGATAAATTCAAAAGTTTATTCGATTAAGTGACCCGTTTTGCCTGTTTTTCTCGTTTATGTGTTCAGAGGCTGATTTTTCAGCCAAAGGAGAAAAATAATTATGTTGAGACAATTCAGAAAAGGAAATAGCTGGGCAAAATTAGTGATTGTTTTGTTACTGATGTGTTCAGCGTTTTGTTTCGGCGCAATGGCGCAAGACAAACCGATGGAAGCTAATGCGATTGCGGCGTTGATCACCGAATTCAAAGAAGTAGTCTCCAAAAATGCGCGCAATCCAAACGATGCGCAGTTGATCGGCAAAAAATGGGACGCGCGGAAAGATTTGTCGGGTAAAACAAAGAGTCAGGTTATTGAACTGCTTTATGATGATGTCGAAGCCGTCATCAAAGATTCGGGGGTTCGGTATCAGATCTACTCAATTTTTTCGTTTTATAAACAGATTCCTGATAAGAAATCTTCGGTTTCAAATGAGCCGACTACTGACGAAGATTTTACCGACCCGCGCGACGGACAGGTTTATGGAATTAAAAAATTGGGAAATTTTACCTGGATGAAGGAAAATCTTCGTTTTAATGTCCCGAATGTTTCGTGGTGTTATGACAATGATGACGAAAATTGCGCCGAATTGGGCAGGCTCTACACCTTTCAAGCCGCGCTGAAAGCGTGCCCCGCCGGGTGGCGTTTGCCGGGCGATAATGACTGGTTGGATCTGGAAAAGGCTTTGGGATTACCGCAAGATCAATTGCGGATCGATGGCTATGACACTCCCAGAGGAGGAGGCGCCGGACAGAAATTGAAAGTCGGCGGCAGTTCGGAGTTGGAATTCAAGATCTCAGGATACGTTTACACCGGCGACGAATCCCCGAAATTTGACGGAATCGGCGGCTCTCGGTCCCGTTCTTACTTTTGGACCGCGACCAGCGAAACCGTCAAGGGTGAAACTATCGCCTATCGGCGCCGCGTGGAAGCCCAAAACGGCTATATTTTTCGTTTTCGCAATCCGACCGAAGGTTACGCCGTTGCAGTCCGGTGCGTGCAATAATCCCGGAATAGTTTGCTGAAACCAAGTTTGAAAGATGAGATGGATCAGTAGAGTTGACGCGGAAGCAGTTGGCAATCGAAGTCGAATTAATAACCAATTTGTATTTTTAAAAGCAAAGACGGCCGAACAGATTGGAATGGGGTTTACATTCAAGTTGCAATTTGCTTTTACAAAGCGAAAAGGCGGGAAGCAAAATTCCCGTCTGCTCTTTTCCAATGGGATATTTCAACCGAACAATGGCAAAGCTATTTGATTAACTATCAAAAGTGCTGAATTATTTTTACCGGACACCGCTCGGTGCGGGTTTGGATTTAGAGGAGAAAAAGAAAATGAGAACCGGGTATTTTTTGATCGTGATATTTTTATTGGGTAACCTCTTTGGTTGTCAGGAAGTTTCGCAGAATAAGAATCAAGCTGCACAAAATAAGAATCAAACGAATCAAAACGATGCCGCTGCCAAAAGCGAGCCGCTGAAGTTGAGACTTAACAAGGAAGATATGGCAACGACTGAGAATACCTCGGTTTTGTCCAAAAAATTCAAAGCAGTTTTTGATAACCGCGAGCAACAAGGGGTTCTGAAGGAAGGAACTAACGAGGTTGAGAAAACCGTTCATTTGCAAGCTGATCGTTCGGTTCCGGCGGAAGAGATTGCTAAATTATTCGGAGTCCTGAATAGTTTAAGCGCCGCTCCAATTCTAGTTCCTGTAAACGTTCCCGATAAAAATAAAAACGCCCCTCTCAAACCGAATCCTCTGACGCTTGTCGTTTATGCCGGATCGGGCGAATATCGTCCATTCAATGCCGGGGTTGTAATTGGTTTTATGGGGGAATTGTTGGAGAATCGTTTTACTGTTCCGGGCGATAAAGGTGAGATTGCAGTTGTTGCCGATAAAACCGGTGCTTATACAATGGACGGAAAGCAATTTTCCGGAGGTAGTATCAAAAGTTGTGGAAATGGAAAAAAGGTAAAAATAGCGTATCCTTGTTTTGATCAAAAAACATAACAGGTTTGAAGCCTGAAAAGGAGATACGCTATGAAACAAAAATAC
>JANLTD010000167.1:0-3662 GCA_031362765.1 Acidobacteriota bacterium
CTCGATTATCTCGCCGAAAATGAGATTGACGGCAATCAAGAAATCTTTGAACTGCTTCAAACATCGTCCGATTGTTTGAGCGCGCTCGCCGCGGGTGAAAGCTCGACTCATCTGAAAAAAAGAATCGAGCTTCTTTACGCAAATTTTGATGAAACCCTTCTGTCGCTCGAAAACGGAACCTTCCTGACAGAAGAAATCCAAGAGGCGGTCGTTGAAGAAGACTTTGAAACGATGATCGAACCGTCGAAGACCGAAAATCAGACGCCCGGCGCCGGCCACAAACCGGTTGTCCGCGTCTCGCTTGAAAAACTTGACGATCTTGTCAGATTAGTGAGCGATCTGGTTATCAGCCGTTCTGTTTTTGAACAGCGTTTAGCGGAATTTGAACGGCAGATCAGCGAGCTTCACCACAGCACCAACCGATTGCTTCGTTCGACCAACAAACTCGAAACCGATTTTGAAGCCAGCATGCTCCAGATCCCTGGTTCCGGATTCCAAACTCCAATTCAATCAAATTCATCGCTTTTTCCTCATAATTCATCACTCAATTTTGATTCGCTTGAATTTGACCGCTACACCGATTTTCATCAAACGACCCGCGAACTGCTTGAAACAACCAGCGATACGTCGGCCATCAGTACAGACCTCGACAAACTGCACGGCAATCTCGAACTTCTATTCGGCAACCAAAGCCGTCTGATTGAAGAGATGAACGACAAACTCCTGCGCCTCAGAATGGTCAAGTTCGGTTCGCTTTCGGCTCGCCTGCAGCGGACGGTGCGCGTCACCTGCGAAGAGGAAAAGAAACAAACCGAGCTGATCATCGAAGGCGAACAAACTGAAATTGACACGCAAATCCTCGATTTACTGGTCGAGCCGCTGCTGCATCTTTTGCGAAATGCGGTTGCGCACGGAATCGAAGCTCCGGACACGCGCCGACTTTTGGGAAAACCCGAAAAAGGAAAGATCCATTTGCGGCTACACAGCGAAGGAACCCACGTTATTTTGACGATGACGGACGACGGACGCGGTATTTCGGCGGCCGCTTTGCGTGAAAAAGCCATCAGAAACGGTTTTATTTCGCGCGATGAAGCAAATCTGATGAGCGATGAAGATGCTTTTTCGCTCAGTTTTCTACCCGGCATCACAACTGCCGAAAGTATTAGCCAAACCGCCGGGCGCGGCGTCGGAATGAACATCATCAGGACAAGCATTTCACGCGGACAAGGCACTATCTCAATTGCCTCTGAACCGCAGAAAGGCGCGACGTTTACGATTCGGATGCCGATGGCGCTGGCGATCACGCGCGGGCTTCTTGTCAAAACAAACTGGCAAACATTTGCCTTTCCGCTCAATCTCGTCAAAAAGGTGAGCGAAATTTCCGCCGAAGATTTTGCAAATTTACCCGATAAAAGTTTTTTGAAAATCGACGGCGTTGATCATACGGTCGCCAATCTCGGAAAGCTCTTAAATTTACCTCCGACCAATACGAAAAAGGAATATATTCCGCTCCTGCTGCTCGAAACATTGGAATCGCCGTACGCGTTGATGGTTGACGAGATAATCCGGGCGGAGGAGATCGTCATCAAACCGCTTTCGGCGCCTTTGGAACATTACCCGAATCTGCTCGGCGCAACAATTTTGGGCGACGGCAATGTCGTGCCGGTGATCGATTTGATCGACCTCCTAAAAAACCAGATTCCAACTTCCAGATCCCAGATTGCAAGTCAAGAGAATGTCGAAAATGAAGTCACGACTCCTAAGCCCGAAGCCGCTCAACTTCCGGCACCCGAATCTCGACTCTTAAAAGTAATGATCGTTGACGACAGCCCAAGCGTTCGTCATATCACCTCGAAACTGATAAAAAATGCCGGTTGGGAAGTTGTGCTGGCAAAAGACGGGATCGAAGCATTGGAAACGCTGCAATCGGCGGACATCTTGCCCGATGTGGTTTTGACCGATGTCGAAATGCCGCGGATGGACGGCTACGAATTGCTTGCAACTTTGAAAACCAGCGAATCGTTGCAACAGCTTCCCGTCATTATGATCACCTCGCGCGCCAGCGAGAAACATCAGCAAAAAGCCGTCGAACTGGGCGTCTCGGAATATCTGACAAAACCGTTTGATGATACGTTCTTGATTGAAAAGATAAAAGTTTTGGCGAAAAATCAGGACTACGGAATAAAATTGTAAACTATCGTTCCCGTAACTTTAACAGGTTGTCCGCCTAACATAGTCTTAGAAAATTTCGATTGTCGTGCCGCTTCTTCGCTGGCAGCGCGTAATTCGACATCTCCGCAGAAAGCTTTTGCTTCGATTACCTTTCCTTCTTCATCAATCGTAACGCGCACGGGAACTGTCCCTTGAGCCAGTTTTGCCCTTGCGTTTGAAGGATATGCCGGTTTTACTAAATTCTTAGCTTTGCCGTTGACAATACCGCCCCCAATAGTCCCGCCGCCGGAAAAACCAATATCTTTTTCACCACGAATTGCTTCATCAAATGCTTTCTGTTTTTCAATTGCTTGATCTATTCTGAAACTTCGATAAGTGAAGCAATCAAATGAATCTTTGATTGCCTGTAATTCATCGCTTCCTGCCTGAAAATATTTCTTTGTCGTCAAGTATTGACGAACAAACATTGTCTGCGCTTCTTCGTATTTTTTGACCAAAAGATAAACTTCTGTCATTGATTTGAGAAACGGTAAAATTTCTTTGCCTTCCTTGCCATAAGCCTTTTCTGCCAGTTCTATCGCCTCTGTGTAAATTTCCTCTGCCTTTTTCTCGTCGCCGTCCAATGCAAAAGCGAGAGCCAATTCATCTAAGGTTTGAGCGATTAATTTGACGTTTTGTTCGGGTTTTAGGCGGTAAATTTCCAAAGCTTTTTGCAGATTTAAGACAGATTCCCGATTTTTTTTTTGTGTGCGATAAATAATGCCTAAATTTTTGTAAGCAATCGCGGTTTCAAGGCTTTCCGCACCATAAATTTTATTGCTCAAGTCAACAGCTTTTTGCGCCGAACTTAAAGCATTGTCCAATTTTCCCGCCTTATAATTTGCGACCAATTCCTGATTGACTTTTTTTAACTGCTCTTTTTCTTCCGTTGTAGTTTGAGCTTGAAGCGTAAATATTGACGATTGAAAAACAATAAAAAATAGGATTGTTTTCTTCATAATGTTCCTCACTTTTTCGGCGGTTTGCTCGGTCGAATTTCTATTTTGCTCGCCAAAGCGCGTTCGTTCATCTTGAGTAGATCAAGCACGACCTCGGCGATGTCTTCGGGTTGGAGCTGCCAGGCGTTGTCTTTGCTCGGCATATCGCCGCCGAAATAGGTGTTGACCGAACCGGGACAGATATAGCTGAGTTTGATATTGTCCTGACGAACTTCCTGCATCAGGGCTTCGGAAAATCCGTTCAAACCGAATTTTGAAGCGTTGTAGGCCGCCATTCGCGGATGCGCGTTTTGTCCGGCCAATGACGAAATATTGATGATGTAGCCGCCCCCGCGCGCCCTTAGCAGCGGCACGGCGTAGTGGCACGTATAGAAAACGCCGAACAGATTTGTTTCGAGCGTTTGTCGAAATTCATCGCCCGACATTTCTTCAACCGTTTTGCCGATAATGCCGATGCCGGCATTATTGACGAGAATATCAATGCCGCCGAAA
>JANLTD010000650.1:0-3566 GCA_031362765.1 Acidobacteriota bacterium
GCGAACAAAACGACGGTAAAGCGATCGCCATTGAACGCGCCGTTGCTTATCAAGGCAATGCGGCGGCCGTCAATTCCGATATTGCCGCACTTCAAGCGGTGACGATTGCCGATGTGCAGCGTGTGATGAAAAAATACTTTACAGACAAAAACCGCGTTGTTATTTATTACCAAAACGAAGGCGAGGGCAAATAATTATGAGAAACTTTAACTATTTTTCGCAAAAAAACAAAGGTGAAAAGACACAAGGCAAATATTTAATTAAAATCTTTGCGGCGACCCGACTTTGCGCCTTAACATTAATTCTATTTGTATTAAATATTGTAACTTTTGCTCAAACCGAAACCCCACCGACACCGTCAGCGCCGCGTTCGGCTAAGATCCCGGCGATCGTCGAAAGGAAAATGCCAAGCGGTTTAAGGGTCGCGGTTGTCGAACGAAAAAATGTACCGCTTGTGACGGTTCAGCTTTTGATCCGAGGCGGTGCCGGTTCTGAAAGTTTTGCCAAAGCAGGGTTGGCAAATATGACCGCTTCAATGTTGACTAAAGGTACAAAGACCAGATCCGCATCGCAAATTGCCGAAGAAATGGAATTTCTTGGAAGCGCCATCAATTCGGGCGCCGGATGGAATAATTCGGTTGTTACCATCAATGTGATGAGTGATCAACTTGATCCGGCAATGGCGATTCTTTCGGATGTCGTTTTGAATCCCGCTTTCAAACAGGAAGAAATTGATTTGCTAAAAACTCAAACTCTCGACGGTCTGGCATATAATTTGAAACAGCCCGGCTTTTTAGCGAATTATGTCGCAAGCCGATACAGTTTTGGTGAACACCCGACCGGCGGAACTCCTGAGAGCCTTAACGGATTAACCCGGGACGACATCGTCGGTTTTCTGAAAAACAATTATTTTCCGGCAAATGCAGTTTTGGTTTTTACCGGCGATATAACTTTGCTTAAAGCCAATGCGTTAGCACAAAAATACTTTGGAAAGTGGACTAAAAATCCACCGCCAAAAGCTCTTTTGGGGCCTGCGGTAATGTTTTATCCGAAACCGGAAAAAGTGATCAAAAGGTTTCTGGTGATAGATTTACCAAATTCAGGCCAGGCTTCCGTTAACTATTGCCGAAATCTCGATGATATCTCCCGTGGCCAAAAAGACGGCTATTTTCAGGCAAATGTATTAAATTCTGTTTTAGGCGGCGGATATTCTTCCCGTTTGAATCAGGAGATCCGTATTAAACGAGGCTTGAGCTACGGTGCAGGAAGCATCTTTGCTTGGCGCAACTGGAAAACGAATTTTTCAACTCGCACACAAACCAAAAATGAATCGGCCGCCGAAGTTGCAGAGCTGGTTTCCGCTGAAATAAAAAGACTGACAAACAGTTTGATACCTGACAGCGAGCTCTCGCCGCGAAAGTTGGTTTTATCCGGAGATTTCGGACGCGATTTGGAAACAACCGGCGGATTGGCAGAACGTGTTGCCGAACTTTACAGTTTCAATCTTCCGTCTTCCGAGCTTAAATTCTTTATTCCGAACGTCAATGCTGTGACTGATGCTCAAATCAAGGATTTTGCTGATAAAAACCTTTTGGGCGGAGATATGATAATTGTCGGCGATTATTCGGTTTTTAAGGATGATCTTGCCAAACGGTTTCCGGGGATGAAAATAGATGTCATAAAAGCGGATGGTCTCGATTTGAGTAAAGTAAATTTACAAAATTGAGTTTTTGCTGTTAATTTTAATGAAAAAAGGCGGGAAAGATAGTTTTCCGCCTTTTTTGGTTATTGAAGAAAACTGACCTGTGGTGACTTGTATCTTGTCAGATGCTTTGTTTGAATAGAGTTTACAAATTTTTCTATGCACAAAAATCTACGTTCATTTATCGGGTTATTAAGAAAAGAAAACGAACTAGTCGAAATCGAAGCGGAAGTTGATCCTTATCTGGAAATCGCCGAAATTCACCGCCGTGTGATTGATGAACAAGGCAGCGCTTTGCTTTTTAAAAACGTTAAAGGCTCAAAGTTTTCAGTCGTTACAAATCTATTCGGAACAGCGAAACGGATTGATCTTGCCTTTGGCACAAAACCTCAGGAGTTGGTCAAAAAAGCGGTCGAAGCGGTTGAGGTTCTTCTGCCGCCGAAACCGAAAGAGCTTTGGAAATATCGTGATCTGGCCTTTTCGGCCTTGAAACTCGGAACAAAAAAAGTTCGCCGTGCGCCGGTTTTGGAAGTTTGCGATAATCCGGCAAATCTTGAAGAATTGCCGCTTTTACAGCTTTGGCACGAAGACGGCGGCTCGTTCATTACGCTGCCGCTGGTCTATACTGAAAGCCCATCAAACGGCAAACATAATCTTGGAATGTATCGGATCCAGCGATACGACAAAACTGCGACCGGAATTCACTGGCAAATCGGAAAGGGCGGGGGTTTTCATTATCACGAAGCTGAAATGCGCGGCGACGATTTGCCGGTCACGATCTTTCTTGGCGGTTCGCCGGCGATGATCCTCGCGGCAATCGCACCTTTACCCGAAGATGTCCCCGAATTGGTTTTGGCATCGGTCTTAGCTGACGGAAAGATCGAAACGGTCGAGAATCCGCTGAAAGATCATCATCGTCTAATTGCCGAGGCCGAATTCGCGATCTGCGGACGAGTTGCGCCGAATGTTCGTCGTCCCGAAGGGCCTTTTGGCGATCATTACGGTTATTATTCGCTCGTTCACGATTATCCGGTTTTTGAAGCCGAAGCAGTTTTTCTTCGGATGGACGCGATCTATCCGTCGTCGTTCGTCTGCAAACCGAGTCAGGTTTATTATTTTATCGGCGATTATTTGCAGGAATTGTTGTCGCCGCTCTTTCCGCTCGTAATGCCCGCAGTTAAAGATTTGTGGAGTTACGGCGAAACGGGTTTTCACTCTCTGGCGGCGGCCGTCGTCAAGGAAAGATACGCCCGCGAAGCGCTCAGCGCCGGTTTTCGGATATTAGGCGAAGGTCAGCTTTCATTAACAAAGTTTTTAATGTTGACCGATAAGCCGCAAGATCTGCGCGATTTCAAGTCACTATTTGAATATATTCTTGCGCGCGTCGAATGGGAAAGCGACTTTTTTATTTTTGACCGCACATCTTTTGACACGCTCGATTATGCTTCCGGAAAGATAAATCACGGCTCGAAGGCGATGCTCGTTGGTGTTGGCGAAGCGAAAAGGGAATTGGCTAAGGAATTTAATGGCGCGTTGCCAATCGGCATCAAAGCGGCAAACGTCTTTTGCGGCGGTTGTTTGGTTTTGGAAGGCGCAAGTTACGAAAAAGACAAAACCCTCGCCGAAAGAATCGCTAAACTCGATAATTTTAAAGATTTCCAAATTGTCGTGCTGCACGATTCGATTGAATTTGCTGATTCAGCCGACAAATTCTTGTGGGCGACGTGGACGCGATTTAATCCTTCAACCGATATTTATGCCAATGAAATCAAGGTTGTGCATAATCATATAGCTTACAATGCGCCGATCGTCATCGATGCGCGGATGAAATCGTGGTATCCAAAGACGGTCGAGGTTCGCGAGG
>JANLTD010000217.1:0-3577 GCA_031362765.1 Acidobacteriota bacterium
CCAAATTCTACAATCCTTGGAATAAAAAAACTAGCCGAATCGTTTAATGAATGAGTTTTTGACTTCTGCAGTTAAGAGTCCGGTTGAGGTGCCGCGCGGTTATCTTTTACTGGTAATGGTTTGTAAAAAGTTAGGCATTCATATTTTAAGATCTTCTGTAAATTGATTTTCTTTATTATTTGAAATCTCAGATCTGAAATCTCAAATTATGATTACCGGGCAAAAATCAATTGTTAAAAATTAAATTAAGAAATTAAAGCAATTAGATTCGGAATAAGTGATAGGTGAAAAGTGATAGGTGACAGGTGAAACCGACTTATCACCTATCACTTTTCACTTATTCCGAATGACAGCCAACCGCATAACTCCGAAGTTAATGCGCTGTGCTTCGGCAATAAATCTTTTTTAACTTTTTACTGAGGCATTATTTTTCTGATCTAATTTTTTGTGCGCAATATAGACAGAATTTACGGCTGTCGAATTTGTATAGGGATTTGCAAATTCGATATTGCGCGCAGAGGCTGAACCGAAAACAGAACTTAAATGTTTGATGAAATTTTCATCTGCTCGTTCATTTGACCAGAGCGCGAAAACTCCGCCGTTTTTTAGTTGGCTGCGAAGCGCGTTCAGTCCTTCGGTACCGTAGAAAGATTCGTTTTTTTCGTCAAGGAAATGTTTCGGCGAATGGTCTATATCGAGTAAAACCGCGTCGAATTTTCTCATCGGATCGTGAACATCAAAACCTGTGCGGGCGAGCGAGAAAAAATCTCCTGCCCGCATCTCGCATCTTTGATCGGCAGATAAAATTGCGCCCATCGGGACTAGTTCGTTCAGATGCCAGCCGATGACTTCCTCAAATTTATCAATCACGAGCAGCGAACGGACGTTTTTATTTTCGAGTGCGGCGCCTGCCGTGTAACCCAATCCGAGACCGCCGACCACTATATCGAGTTCGCCTTCGAGATCGGCCAGACCGAGTGCGGCAAGCTTTTTTTCGCCCGCGGTAAAAAGGCTCGACATCAAAAAATCGTCGCCGAGTTTGACCTCGAAAATCTCCGTGTTTTGCAAAAGCGGCTCAGGCCGGCGGCGCAAAACCAGATCGCCCAGCGAGGTTTTGTGAAACGCAAGTTCTTCAATTTTCATAATGTTCGGATTAAAAAAGTTTACGGCTTCTTTCATCATAACATTTAGAACTTTTCAAACCCTCGCCGTGATACAATTCACCTCGTAAATTTACTCTTTTTGATAAAAATTATGGCAACTGATTTCCTGACAGGTACGGTCAAAGGTCCGGGCGAATTACCGCACGAATACCTTTTTATTACGAAGGACAACGAAAAAACGCGGATCGGCGAGTTTGTTTATTATGCGGCAAAGGTCGGCGATAAAGAACGCCGGATCGTCGGCACGATCAAAGGCCGAAAGCTTGTCCGGAATTTGCCCGACGCGTTTCTTTCCGATCCGAACACGCCGCCGAGTATGGTTTCTTCACTCATCGGACTCGACGGCGACGGCTGCGAGATCTACGAGATTCAGGTCGAAACGATCGGTTTTTTCGACACGACCGTGAAGGATTTTAACAATCCGCGGATTCCGCCGAATCCGGGACAGGCCGTCTTTCTCGCATCAAGCGAAACGCTCTCGAAAATGCTCAGCGCAAAAAAAGCGTCGGAAACCGGTTCGGCGCATATCGGCAGTCTGCTGACACGCGATTCGGGCGAAGTTCCGATCGTTTTGTCGGTCAAAGATGTTGTTTCGACGCATCTTGCTATTTTAGCTTCAACCGGTTCGGGCAAATCCTACACGGCGGGCGTTTTTATTGAGGAATTGATGAACAGCTACAACCGCGCCGCCGTCCTGATCGTTGATCCGCACAGCGAATATCAAACGATGAATTCGATCATGGGCAACGAACAATTTTTCGGCGCGGACGGCTACAAACCCGAAGTGAAGATCTTCAAACCCGAAACGATCAAAGTTCGTTTTTCGACGCTCACCGAAGCCGATGTCAAATATCTTCTGCCCGAAGGCACTTCTGATAAAATGCTTCATTTTCTTTCGCAAGCATTTCGCAGCTTGACCGAAAGATTACGCGCCGAACGACGTCAGGATTACGCCTACGATTATTTTGATCTGCGCGACGAGGTGAACAAACAAAAATTCGGTGACGAGAAAAAAGACGGCGGCGGAAATGCGTCTTCGATCGACGGTTTGCTGTGGCGGATGGATTCGCGTTTCGATAAACCCGACAGCATTTTTCACGCGCACGAACACATCGAATTAAACGATCTTTTTGCGCCCGGACGCTGCACGATTTTGCAATTATCGGACATCGAACAGCACGAACAGCAAGTCATTGTCGGCACTCTTTTGCGCCGCGTCAATAAAGCCCGAATGATGGCGACACGCGGCGAAACGCCAAAGGAACGCGGCGATTTTATCAATTATCCGGTCTTTACCTTGCTCGAAGAAGCGCACCGTTTCGCGCCCGCCGGTGCAAGCGTTGTTTCAACCAATATCCTGAAGCAGATTTTGAGCGAAGGCCGCAAATTCGGCGTCGGCATCGGTTTGATCACCCAACGGCCGGGCAAATTGGATCAGGACGTGCTTTCGCAATGTATGACGCAGATCATTATGCGGATCGTCAACCCGATTGACCAGCAAACCGTCGCGCAATCGGTCGAAGGCGCGGGGCGCGCAATGCTCGCCGAACTTCCCGCATTAACCAAAGGTCAAGCGATAATTTCCGGCGTCGGCATCAACACGCCCGTGATGTGCCGCATCCGCAAACGTTTAACGGAACACGGCGGCGAAACCTTCGACGCGCCCTCGGAATGGATTAAATGGCATTACTCGGGCGAACAATCGAAACGCGAAATGAACGACGCGCCGTATTTGAAACCGGGTTCGGACAAAAAGCCTGAGAAGATCGGGAATATCAGGATTTGAAGGTTTTTTCTTCGTTCAGAGTCCAAACTTCAGTTTGTTTCCGCCGCGCTTCGCTGGCGGAAAGCACGCTGAAGCGTGGACTCTGAACGAAATAAATCTGATTTTCCGACAAAGAAAATTTAGGCGCCCAAGTTGTTTTTGCGTTACAATGCGTTTGAGAGGTGAGAAAGATGACACATTCGCTTACATTGGAAGTTCCCGAAAATATTTATCAGCCGCTTGTAGAAGAAGCCGAAGCGAAAGGGCGCAAGGTTGAAGAAATCGCGCTTGAGATGTTGGAGCTGCTGACGACCGACAGGAAACTCAGCGACGATGAATTTGAACATCTTGCCGATCTTTTAGCCGATGAGTTTGAAAAACGTCTGCCCGCCGATGCCGAATCGCTTTCCGATTATGCGATGAGTCGGGAGGGCATCTACGAAGACCATTTATGATTTATATTCCCGATACGAATGTTTTGCTTTTATCATTTACATTAATCTTAAATCTCATCTAATAATGACGCGGCAATACCCGATTGTGCAGACGCATTGTTAAGTTGTGCAGACGCATAATTGAGTTGTGCAGACGCATAATTGAGTTGTGCAGCCGCATTATTGAGTTGTGCAGCCGCATTGTTGAGTTGTGC
>JANLTD010000247.1:0-6653 GCA_031362765.1 Acidobacteriota bacterium
AGCCGCGTTGCTGAAAAATATTGACGCGAAAACGGCAGCGCGCCGGCAAGGCATAACTCAAATCCGCCGTGCCGGAATTGGCAAGCTGCATGGCGGCTTCGGGATTGTCGCGCAAAATTGACATCGCAATCATTTCGGTCTGAAAGCCGGTCAATTTGCCCATACCGAGCGGCGAAGCCGAGTAAAGGCTTCCGCTGATTTCAACTTGTGGTTTTTGTCCGCACGAAAAATTCAGGTCGCTGACATTATCAGAAATGAGCAGCATCTGCTCAATTATCGGTGCTACATCAAGCAAACTCATTAGATTTGGATTAACTCCCGGAAAAATTTAAAGAAGGTAAGAATAAGATTTGAGCTTAACGGACTTTTCTTTCAAGCCGTTCTATCAGTTTTCTATTTTGACGCATCAAGCTATAAAAAGCAAGCAAAATTTAATATTACTTAACAAGTTTTAACTATTTTGACGGAGATTATTGAAACGACCGGAATTTTTCGCTTATTTGCTCGGGCGGAAAGAGGATTGATCTGATAAGTGCAACCGAATCAGCACCGTTTTGAAAAACCTCAAGGTAATTTTCCGAAGTGATTCCGCCGATCGCCACCAGCGGAAAATTGCCGATTTTTTCGCGGACTTTTCTAACGCCTTCGATCCCGACTAGCTGATCAGGACTTTCTTTGGTTGTGGTCGCAAAAACAGGACCGATGGCTGCATAATCAATCGGAAATTTAACGGCCTCGATCGCCTGTTCAATGCTATGCGTGGAATAACCGACAAGGGCCTGCATGCCCAAGATTTTTCGCGCTTTTTCAGGAGACAGATCGTCTTGCCCGAGATGTACGCCGTCGGCTTTGAGCGCCAGCGCAAGATCAACGCGGTCATTAATGATGATTTTGACCGAATGTTTTCGGGCAATTTCGAGCGCGGCTTTGGCATCGTCGTAGAAAATGCGCGCCGACGTGTGCTTTTCGCGCAGTTGAATAAGTTCCGCGCCGCCTTCGATCAATCTCTTGACTTGTTCGGTGTGTGAAAGACGTGTCAGGCGCGTGTCGGTGATTGGATAAATTTTCGGTATTAAGAGTTCCAAGTTCCAAGTTCCAAATTCCAGGTTCCAAGTTAAGCCACAAATTCCGACCTGGAATCCGGAACCTGAAACCCGGAACTAAAAAAGAGATTTGACCATTAAATAGCCGTCTTCGCCATTGTTGTAATAATTGTTCAGACGTTGGACGATGGTGTAATTCAAACCGCGATAAAGGCCTTGTGCGCCGATATTGCTGACGCGAACTTCAAGCGAAATGGTCGAAATAGAGCGTCTTTGCAAGGATTCCTCAATATTCAAAAGCATCTTTTCGGCTAAACCGCGACGGCGATGTTCGGGCGCCACGCCGATCGTCGTGATATGCCCGGTGCCGCTGCTTGTCATCACAAATATAAAAGCGACGATTTGCTCCTTGGGCGTCGCGACGCGGTAACTGAGCGTTGTCGGGTCGTTCATCAAAAAAGCAAAAGTGTGTTTGTTATAGTTTTCGCCTTTTTTGAAACAGCGCAAATTAAGACCCAGCACTTCTTTAAGATGCTTTTCAGTAAGCGGATGAATTTCGTAAGAGGTCGGCGCGGCAGGCACAACGATTTCCGCTTCGACCGGTTCGGTCGGAACAAACAGATTACGAATTATTTGCAAAACTGCCATAAGAAATTTGCGATTTGCGATTGCCGATTTGCGATTTTGGTTTTGCCTTGAGTTTTAATCTTTAATCGGTCGCAAAATATTCAATTTCGCAACTGATAAAGACTTTTTGACTCTGAACAATCCCAAATCGCAAATCCCAAATCACAAATCTAAATAACCAACATACAATCGCCGTAGCTGTAAAAACGATATTTTTCGGCAACGGCGTGTTTGTATGAATTCATTATAAGTTCGTAGCCGCCAAAAGTTGAAACCAAAACGAGCAAAGACGATTGCGGAAGGTGAAAATTTGTCAAAAGTCCGTCAATCGCTTTGAATTTATAGTTTGGCGTGATGGTCAGATCAGCCGACGTTTTTTCAGCGGCAAATTTTCCGTGTTTTGAAACCGAAGTTTCCAAAGCCCGTGTCGTCGTTGTACCGATCGCAATGATCCGACGGTTTTCCTTCTTTGCCTGATTCAAACATTCGGCTGTTTCTTCGGTAACTTCAACCTGCTCTGGCAAAACTTTGTGTTCCGCGAGATCCGCAACGCGCACCGGCTCAAAAGTTCCGTATCCGACGTGAAGCGTGATTTCAGCGACGCTCGCACCGCGATCTTTTATTTCTTGCAAAATCTGCGGTGTGAAATGAAGTCCGGCGGTCGGTGCGGCAATTGCGCCGCGATTTCGCGCAAAAACGGTTTGGTAACGCTCGCGGTCTTTGTCGAAATCTCCGTCTTCGCGTCTTATATAAGGCGGTAGCGGCGTTTTGCCGATACGGTCCAATATCTCGTCAAAATCTCCGCTTGTTTCAAATTTTACAAAAACCCGCCCATCGTCGGTTTTTTCTAAAACTTCCGCTGACAGACTTTCGTCAAAATCAATTTTCTTACCGGTTTTCAATCTTCTTGCCGGGCGCGCCAGCGTTTCCCAAACCTGATGTTCATTTTCCCGAACTAAAAATAGTTCAATTTTGCCGCCGGTTTCGCTGATTCCGAAAAGACGGGCCGGAAAAACTTTTGTGTTGTTGAGAACAACGACATCGCCTTTTTGTAAAAATTTTGGAAACCCGGAAAATTGTTCGTCCCGAAAATCTTTGGCGCCCCGATCAATCACTAACATTCGTGATTTTTCACGATCTCTTAAAGGTTCCTGCGCGACCAGCGCATCGGGAAGTTCATAATCAAAATCGGTGATCAGCATAATTGACGAAGAAGAAGTCGGCAAAAATATTCTGCCGATTGATAAGGATAACAGACTGGATTTGGGACTCTAAATGCTGAAATTAATTTCTATCGAAAATTCATAGAAATATCGCTTAATTGTGTGAAGTTTTTGAAAATTAAATTCTTCGATTGCTTTCGATCTAAAATCTATGTTATAACTGGTATCGCTAACACATCAAAAATCGGGAAAAGAATTGGGAAAGATAAAACAGAAAAAGCAGCCGACGCTCAGTGATATTGCCGCTAATGTGGGCGTTGCGCCGATGACTGTTTCGAGAGTGGTCAATGGAAACAGTTATGTTAGCAAAGAAACCCGCGAAAAGGTTATGCGGGCCGTCAAGGAAATGAACTATCGCCGCAACGGTTTGGCGCGAAATCTGAAACGCCAACGCACGGAAACAATCGGGTTGGTGCTCGGCGACATTTCTAATCCGTATTCGACCGAACTGGCCAATGCGATCCGCAAAACGCTTTCGGCAAAAGGCTATAACTTATTTATCTGCATCAGCGAACACAGCGCAAATGAAGACATCGCCGCTTTTGAATCGTTGGTTAATCACAGTGTTGACGGCTTAATTGTGGCGACGCGTTCGAACAAGGACGGTGACGAATACTTAAATGGAATCGTCGAAAGCCATGTTCCGGTGGTTGTCATCGGACGCGATTTTCAGAATATATCGGTGGATTTTGTTTCAGCCGACAATCTCAACGGCGGTTTTGAAGCAACGCAGCATTTGATCGATCTCGGACATAAACGCATCGGATTTATCGGCGCGACTTTGAGCGGCAGTTCCGGTTTAAGGCGGTTTCAAGGCTATTTGAAGGCTCTCGAACAACATAAGATTCCGATTGATGAAAGGTTGGTTACGGGACGTAAAGAAGCGATTTCGGAAGTTCCGGGCTATTCGACCGAAAAAATGGGTTATGAAGGAATGAAGCGTCTGCTTTCACTTCCCGTGCGTCCGACGGCAGTTTTTGCGCGGAACGATTTTACGGCGATCGGTGCCATCACGGCGATCAAAGAAGCCGGTTTAAGAATTCCCGACGATATTGCGATTGTTGGGTTTGACGACATTCCGCTGGCAACTCACACTTCGCCAAAATTGACAACGGTCAGACAACCGATGCGCCTTCAAGGCCAACTTGCCGCTGAAATGCTTCTGCAAAGAATTGAAAGCGAAGAGATCTATGAGCGCCGCGAACGGATTCTCGACTGCGAGTTAATTATCAGAGGTTCAACGGTCTGAGCTGCTGAAAACGACAGAAAGATGCAAGAGTTTTATGAGTAAAAATGTTATGGCTTCCATAACTGACATAAATTTTCCGCTGCGGCGCGGCGGGAAAAACAATAACTGATAACCTGAAAGCTGGCCCGGGTTTTTATCGATAACGAGTAGATTTATTGAGAAATGTTGGACTTTTATGGCTGAAACAAATACCAAACATGAAGGAAATATTTTGACGGACAACAATGGCTTCAAAATCAACGGCTTGCGTTGGCTAATCATTGCGTTGGTGTTTTTTGCGACGCTCATCAATTACATTGACAGGCTGACGATTTCCGTTCTTGCGCCGATCATTACAAAAGATTTGAACTTGAGCAATACCGAATACGGCGGAATTGCGACATGGTTTCTCTTTGCTTATACGATCAGCCAAAGCCTTTCGGGAAAACTCTATGACAAGGTCGGAATCAAAAGAGGCTTTACTGTTTCACTAATTGTTTGGTCAGTAGCAGCAATTTTGCACGCATTTTCGGTTGGTCTTAAAAGTTTGAGTGGGTTTCGTTTCTTGTTGGGACTTGGCGAAGCGGGAAACTGGCCCGGAGCGGCCAAGACGGTTTCCGAATGGTTCCCGGCACGCGAGCGTGCTTTGGGAATGGCGATCTTTAACAGCGGAGCGGCGATCGGTTCAATAGTTGCTCCGCCAATAATCGTTGGTTTGACGGCATATTTTGGTCATTGGCAGGAAACATTTATCGTCACCGGCGCACTTGGCTTTATCTGGTTGATCTTCTGGTGGCTGATATATGACTCACCGGAAAAGCACAAATGGCTGACGGCGGAAGAATATCAACTGATCAAACAGGATGAGGCCGTCGAAGACGGGACAATTGAGGTTGATTCGATCAAAACTTCACCGAGCTGGGCCGTGCTTCTTGGTCACAAACAAGTTTGGGCAATTATTCTCGCACGGTTTTTAACCGACCCGATCTGGTGGCTTTATATCACCTGGTTGCCGCTTTATTTGTACAATGTTCGCGGTTTTTCACTTAAAGAAATCGGGCTTTTCGCATGGGTTCCGTTTGTTGCGGCAGATGCGGGAAGTCTTTTTGGCGGCTGGCTGTCGGGTTATTTGATCGGGCGTGGTTGGAGCGTTAATTCAGCACGAAAATTTGTGATTGGGTTTGCTGCGTGTTTGATGCCGGCGGGCATTTTGGCGACATTTGCGACTGATCCAATGGTCGCTTTAATTCTGATCGGAGTTGTTTTATTTGGCTTTCAGGTTTGGATCAATAATGTTCAGACGCTGCCGAGTGATCTGTTTCCAAGTAAGGCGGTCGGTTCGGTTGCGGGATTGGGCGGAACCGGTGCCGGAATCGGTTCGATGATTTTCATTTTTACGACCGGCTGGGTAGTTGATAATTTTTCATATACACCGATCTTAGTTGCGGCAGGATTGCTTGCGCCGATCGGAACGATCGTTCTTTTTGCGTTCGTGGGGAAAATTCAGAGGATTCCACTAAAAAATTAATTAAGAATACAGGAGCTACAGAAATATGCAGAATTTTTTTGATTTTACAGGAAAAGTCGTTCTCGTGACGGGCGCATCAAGCGGCATCGGACGGGCGACGGCGGAATTTTTCGGGGCGTGCGGTGCCAGGGTCGCCGTCGGTTATCTGAAGAATAAGCAGGGCGCGCAAGATGCGGTCGCGGCAATTGCGGGCTCCGACATCGGCCGCGGGGCGGCGAGTGGATCGGAAACAAATACTGATGCAGTTGAAACTTCCGGCAGAGCGATCGCAGTCCAGGCTGACTTCACAAAAAATTCGGAAATTGCGCGAATGGTCAAAGAGGTCGAAGAACGTTTAGGAGCAATTGATATTTTGGTCAACAACGCCGGTTCGCTGGTTGAAAGATTACGCACGGCGGAATTGACGGAAGAACGTTGGGACGAGGTTTTCGCGCTCAACGTCAAATCGGCATTTTTCGCCGCGCAAGCCGTGATTCCAAAAATGCTTGAAAAAGGTGCGGGCGTGATTGTCAACGTGACATCTATCGCCGGACGAAACGGCGGCGCGCTCGGTTCAATTCATTATTCGGCGGCAAAAGGCGCAATGATCACGATGAATAAAGGTTTGGCAAAAGAATTTGCATCGCAGGGCATTCGTGTCAATGGCGTTTCGCCGGGCGTCATTGATACGCCGTTTCACGAAACATTTTCGACGCCCGAAGCAATGAAAAATTTCGCTGACAACGTGATTCCGATGGGGCGCGTCGGTAGTTCGGTCGAGGTCGCCAAAGTGATCGCCTTTTTAGCATCGGACGCCGCGAGTTATCTTTGCGGCGAAACGATCGAGATCAATGGCGGAATGCTAATGGATTAACCAAATCGGGACTTAAGGGCAGTTCCAAAAATTAAGTTTCATTATACGTTAAAATCGTACGAGCTAATAACAGCAAGATAAAAGTCTCGAGAAATACTTAGAAAACTGGTGGAAAAGCGTTGCATTTCGGCGTTACAAAATGGCTAAGTTG
>JANLTD010000254.1:0-1616 GCA_031362765.1 Acidobacteriota bacterium
TCAAGCAATTGCTTGAAATCTGGGTAAAAAACTTACAGCAATTAATTTTTGATGATCTTGGTTTCCTTTGGCAAAGCGATCTTGAAATCAGCGGGATTAACCGAAACATTTTTTTGCAGATTGATCAGCAAAATGGTTGTCCAGTTGCCGCCGGTTTCGGTGATCTTTGTTTGAATGACCATTCCGTTGCCGTCTATCCAAAGCTCGACAGTTTTATGAGTCGTTGCGGTTTTCGGCGTTAGTTCCAAATGCCAGGCCGGAATTGTGCCGCTCACTTTTTCTTCGCCCAGATATTTTATGGTGTAATTTGCGCTTAATTTCTCTTTCGATAGATTCGAGAAAATTACCCACGCATTCTTTTGCTCATCCGAAAGCGTTCCGGTATTTGCCGTTTGCGATGTTGGCAGATAACTCACATATTGATTTTTGACGATCGAAAGCGATTCCGGTTCGGGCATTGTCCAATCAATCCGCAACGAAAGATCGTTTGTTTGCGGCAATTGTTTGACCGCGCCTTGCTTTATGTCGGTTTGACTGAGTTTGGAATCGAATTTGGTCAGCGTTAGATCGGCGCTAAGCGATCTCAGCGATTTTTGGTGTTCCTCGATTCGTTTGAAGATCGCAGTTATCGGTGGTAATCCCTTTATTGAAATAAGTTGCCCCGTTCGAAAATTGGTTATTTCTGCACCGTCAACAACGAAACCATTTTCTGCGCCCGATGCGCCGTCAATTTGGAAACCGGCGGCAAGCGGTTCAGCGCGAACATTCGGAGCCGTTTTCAACAAACTCGTAAATGTTGTTCCATTCGGAAGTGAACCAATTGTTTTGCTTGTAATATTAGAACTAAGTTTTGATTCGCTTGAATTTACGCCGTCCGGCATTTCGCTCGGAATCCCGACGCGGGTCGGCTGTCCGTTTTGATTGACGATTATTTCTTCAACCGCGACGAACGATGTAAATTGCGTCAGAAGGCGAAATTCGATGCCGAGCGAGGTGATCTGCTCCTGAATTTCTTTTTGCTTGTCGGCGGTGTTTGATTGTTTGTAAAGATCAGACATCAGAGAGTCAATCCGCCGACGCGCCCAGAGCGTCGCGAGCACATCGTGTTCGGGCTGCGTTTCGGGCAAATCTATATTAATATTGCGAACAAACGGCTGTCCGCCGACCTTGCCCTTGAGCCGGATCGTACCTTTCGCGCCTTTTGTATAGCGTCCGTTCAAAATCACGGGTTTTGCGCTAAAAAGATCGCTGATGCGTTTGGGATAAACATCTTCGACGGGCAAACCGTTCCATTCGATCGAAATATCTGTCAGTAGCGGCGTGCGGACGCGTTCGTAAAACTTTTTCGCCGCTTTTGAGCCGTCTTCGTTAAGCGCGACATATTCGACCTCGCCGAGACCTTCTTCGGCCATTTTGTCGAGCAGCAGACGATTGACCGAACTGCCGATGCCGAAACTGAAAACGCGTGCATTCGGATGCTTTTGAATTTCACCGATGATTTCCGCTTCGTTGCCGACATAACCGTCGGTCATAAAACAAACGATGCGCAGATGTTTTTGCGAATCGGTCGGGTCGAGCGCGGCGCGGATCGCCTTCATCATTTCGGTTCCGCCGCC
>JANLTD010000258.1:0-5381 GCA_031362765.1 Acidobacteriota bacterium
TTTTCGTTCGTTGACGGAAACATGAAGGAATTGGCAACGAGCGCGACCTGCCTTTACCCGCTTTACGTCCATAAAAACAACAAATTATACAGCATTGGCGGTCCCGGCGTGAACTTGGCTAACTGGATCGGGTTTGCCGAAAATTTGCCTTTCAATCAAGGTTCGAGGATGATGAGTAAACCGGATGTTCCAATCAAGCCGCCGCAGACTTTTCCTGACCCAAACCCTGAAAAGAAAGCCGATTTCCAAGTGAATGCCATTGATTTTTACAAAGAGGCGTTGAAGTCAGAAAATCGGGAATCGGGAATTGCCAAATATAAAGGTAAAGTCGTTGAAATTTCAGGGCGAGTTGCTTTATTCCAGGCTTTTGACCGCAAAACGCTTCGTTTTCAGTCGGAAGGATCGTGGGTTGATTTGCTACTCGGCGCATCACAAGCGGATAAACTTCAAAACATCAAAGAGGACGAAAGAGTTCGTGCAAAATGTGATGTTTCGGTAAGTTATCAAATTGAATTGATGGATTGCATTGTCCTTGAGAGAAAGCCCGCCATCATGCTTGACGAAACGCCCGATATTACCCTGACGGCAAAGGAATTTTATGATCAGGTTGAAAATTTCGATGTAAGTTATGATGTGCGGGATAAAAACCGCAAGAAATATAAAGGAAAAGTGATAGACATCACGGGCGAGGTTTATAAAATAGGCGACGAGAAAAATTACTTTAGGATTGGGGAGTCAAAATGGATTTCTTGCGGAAACGACAAGGATTTGTTGAGACAATTCTACTTCTTGAAAGATAAACAACAAGTCATATTCAGAGCAACTTACAACGGAGCAGCTTTGAGTAACTGTATCTTGGTGCGTTGGTTTTAAGGCGATAAAATGATGGAAACAAATACATTTAGAGAACTGCTGGGTTTTTCAAAGAGAAGGTTTAATTTTGGCAGCGCGAGGATACTATATAATCGGCGTTCATCCGCGTCCCATTTCTTCCTTGATTTCAACTCAAGACTGAGGTTGTCTTAAAGATTTTGGTGAGATATAACAAGAATTTGAAATAAAAAGGAGAAAACTAAAAATGAAACAAATATTTATGACGACTTTTATTTTGGCGGTTTTGGTCCTCGCTCAAAATATCAACGGACAAATTAACACCAACGGCGACACCGCCAAACTCGAAACGGAAATCGGCAAAGTTCTGCGCGATTATTACGATGCTTTCAGCCGCCGGGATGCCGCCGCAATGTTCTCCATTTTAGCCGACAACGGCTTTTCGTATGAATCGGGCAACTATCAAAACAACATTCAAACTAAAGAAGAACTTCGCGTTTATTTACAATCGCCGATGGCGACTAATTCCAAAGATTCATATGAGATGGAAGATCTAAAAGTGCTGGCCGTCACCAATGACACCGCCATGGCGAATTACACGGTCATTTCGAAAAACGAACTAAACGGCAAAATCACGATCTGGCGCGATCGTTCGACCAATGTTTTCGTGCGGCGCAACGGACGTTGGCAGATCGTTGCCGACCACTCTTCGCCACTGCCTAAGCCGCTTGAACCGACAGTCAGCGGAATGCCCGTCGGTTGGATACGAACGCCGTCCTCTGGCAGTAATGGTTATTCGATGACGGTGGATACGAACATTAAACACGGCGGGCAGGCAAGCGCGGCGATTAAATTTACTTGCGCCGATGTGAACGAATTCAGCTCGCTCGCCCAATCTGTCGCCGCTGATGATTATCGCGGCAAGCGTGTTCGTCTGAGCGGTTGGCTGAAAACTGAAAACGCCGACTCGGCCGGTTTGTGGATGCGCCTTGACGGCAACCGGCGAAGGCTCGGTTTTGACAATATGATGACGCGGGCGGTCAAAGGCACGACCGACTGGAAACAGTTTGAAGTGGTGCTCGATGTTCCGGCGGAAGCCGTCAATATTGTTTTCGGCACGCTGATCAGCGGCAAAGGAGAGGTCTGGGCGGACGATTTGAAATTGGAAATTGTCGGTCAGGATGTTGCGTCAACCAATCTGCTTTCGCCCGAACAAATGCGGCTTGACGATCCGAACCGGAATCCAAAAAAATCGGACATCAAACAACCCGTCAATCTTGGCTTTGAAAACGGCATAATTCAATAGAATCTTCATGCCTGAGGTGCGGAAAATAAACGTCGTGGATCTGATATTTATCGTCAAATGTGACAAGTAAAGAGGAAGGTTTGCCGACCGGTATATCACGCATAAATTATTTTCTTTTCGGTAGATCAACAAAGTCTCCGTCCTTAACGGCAAACGAATTCAGATGAATTTCTCGCGCTTCCGAGACAAAATCGCGGATGTTCTGATAACGCTGCGAAAAATGCGTCAAAACAAGTAGATTTGCATTTGCGTCACGCGCAATGCAGGCGGCTTGGGTTGCCGTCAGATGTCCGTTTGCGGTTGCTTCCAAGGTTTCCGATGCGAGATAGGTTGATTCGCAAACAAGCAGATCAACATCTTTTGCAAGCCGCAAAGCATTTTCGCAAACCCGTGTGTCCATCACAAACGCGAAACTTTGTCCGCGTTTTTCCTTGCTGCACGTCGTGACCGAAATCGTTTTGCCGTTAATTTCGAGCGAGCCTTTGGTTTTGAATTCGCCGACCGCGGCACCGCGAATTCCGTATTCTTCCAGCTTTTCAGGAATCAGCGAAACACTGTCGTTTTCCTTGAGCCGATAACCCCAACATTCGACCGAGTGATCGAGCCGATACGATTCAATGATGTAATCTTTGCCGCGAAAAATAATGCCTTCTTCCGTGATCGGAACTCTTTCGATCTTCGCCGCGTTGTGGTAGATCGAAGAATTCGCCAGATTCTCAAGATATTTCTCGCCGCTTGCCGGATAAAAGATCTGAACCGTGTGCGCGACGCGGTCGAGCGAAATTCTTTGCAAAATTCCGGCCAGCCCGAGACAATGATCGCCGTGAAAATGCGTGATAAAGATCTTTGTGATCGAGGACGCGGAAACCTCTGCAAAGATCATCTGTCGCTGTGTGCCTTCGCCCGGATCGAAAAGAAAACCTGCAGCGTCCCAACGCAGAAAATAGCCGTTGTGATTGCGCTCACGCGTCGGCACTTGGCTCGCCGTGCCAAGCGCGATAAATCTTCTTGAGGACATAATTTAGCTGAAAAAATAATCAGCCGAAACAACTTCGAGCTTCGGCATTTCGCGTTTAATAATTTCGTAATCGTCAATGTCCATTGTAACAACAAAGCCGTGATTTTTAACCGCCAAACGCGCAATCAAAGCATCGTTTTGTAAAGTTTTGAGTTTGCTGGCGGGCGCGGTTTTTTTGAGATAAAGGCGACGGATAGATTTTGCAGTTTCCCACCAATCGTTTGCGGTTGGAGTCAAAACACGGTCAATTTTACCGAGCGTTATTCGCCAACGCTCGTATTTTTTCAAGGTTGTTTCGTCAATGCTGGTTGCGGTCAGTTCGTAAAAAACGATTGACGGAAACAAGGCAGAAGCAATTTGAGGTTCGATAAGTTTGCCGAAAGGCGAAAAAACGGATGTATCAAAAACGGGACTTTTTGCCATACTTTTCTTCTTCTTTCTGCAAGGCTTCCATCGCTTCGCGGGTGGCTTCCATTGCCGCTTTTAATTCGGGGGAAATAACTTTCGGCAGTTTGAAATCACGCGCACGAGGCAGATGTGAATAATCGCGTTCACCGTTTTGATTGCCATTTTTAGTTGTTTCCTTCTTCTTCATAACGCGAAAATTATAACACGAAATTCTTTTGATGCAATTCATTTTTCATTAACGGTTTTCTCGATCGTCGAATCCAATTCCCTTTTAATTTCCGGGTTGAAACCGATGATCTTTTTGACCAGTTTGCCCTTGCGATCAAAAATGGCGGTTTGCGGAATATCGTCACGATCGCCGAAAATAAAGCGCGTCAGTTCGTTTTCGGGCGTTGCGAGCGGGTAATCAATCTCTAATTTTTTGACAAAGGCGGGGACTTTCGGGCGATCGTCGTCGCCGCCGACGTGCAAGCCGACGATTTCGAGATTCTCTTTGCCGTATTTTGCCTGCAGTTGTTTGAGATGCGGAATTTCTTCGAGGCAAGGCGGGCAATAGGTCGCCCAGAAATCTAGAATAACAACTTTGCCCTGCAGATCTTTTAGTTTGGATATCGTTCCATCAATATTTGTTTTGCCGTCAAAGTTCGCCCAGGTCATTTCCTCAATCGGTTTGGTCGGCGGCAGCGGCTGATTTGTGACGGGCACGTCATTGATCGAAACAGGTCTGTTGCCGATCGAAACCGGCGCGGCGGCCGGACGGCACGCTGTCGCAAATAAAAGGTAAAACGTAAAAGGTAAAAGGTAAAACAATTTCATCGAATCCATTTTACACGAAATTGACAAAAAAACTTTAGAATGAATGGCAAAAAATAGAAGAATTTGATTATAAAGCCGCAAGTCAAAGGTTGAGCGATTCTTTACTTTTTACCCTTTACCTTTTACCTTTTACCTTTGTGAAATTTTATCCGCCAAAAATAAACACGCTTTTCGCCGCGCCGCAGCGTGCCGGGAAAGCTAAAAAAACAAACGCGGTCGGCACGGGCGCGAGCTTTGTCTGCGGTTCGTTTGTCCGTTTTTATTTGGAAATTGACACGGCAACCAAAGAAATTGGCGAGGCGCGTTATCAAACGAACGGTTGCGGTTTTGCAATCGCGGCGGCGGAAATTTTGGCGGAAGAGGTCGCCGGTTGCAAATTAACCGCGCTTCACGGATTAAATCACGCCGAATTATTTGTCCGAATCGAAACCGAACTCGGTGAATTTTCCGCGGCGCGCAGGCATTGTGCGGAAATTTGTGTTGACGCTCTGCGATCGGCATTGAAAGATTTCCGCAGCCTTCAACTCGAAGAATTCGCGGGCGAAAAAGCTTTGATCTGCACTTGTTTCGGCGTTTCGGAAGAAACGATCGAGAAAGTAATTGCCGAAACCCAAGCGGCAACGGTCGAGGATATCGGACAAGCGTGCAACGCCGGAACAGGTTGCGGTTCGTGCCAGTTTTTGATTCGGGAATTGATCGACATTTATGAACGTGAAAATTAACCGCTTTCAGCAATAAATTTTTTTGTGCTATAATCTGAAAACTTAGACCGCTTTAAACGGCGGAAAATTTATTTATAAAAGAATTTAAACGGATTTTAAGTTAAAATCCAAAATCTGAAATCAAATAATTAATGGATGATCCTGCTAGTTTATTTCTGCTTTTTTTTGCCGAACCCGTGACAACGGAAACGGCATCCACACTGACTTACACTTTATTAAACATATTTTTGGTAATGGTTTTGGTTTTTGCCAACGGATTTTTCGTGGCAGCGGAATTTGC
>JANLTD010000326.1:0-5403 GCA_031362765.1 Acidobacteriota bacterium
CTTTTGAAAGTAAAAATTCCGTGGACTGATAACGCAAAACTTGGCGGAAACCCGAATGAATTGCTAAGTTTGGTCAAATGGAATCTTGAGCCGATCAATGCTGAGAAAGAAGATAGAAATCTACGCTTCCCGGATTTAAAACTGGTCAAACAAGAGGTCAAGGAAGGACAGGCAGAATTGACCTTTGAAGCGAGTTGGACAAGAGATGCCGGAAAACTTGCCTGGCGAATGTATCGGCTGGTCGGCAAACTAGATACCGATAAATCGGTTTTGCCGTGGGTCACTCAATGGTCAACACAATTTGACACAACGACAGATGTTGCCAATAAAACGCTCAATCTCGAAGGTTCTTTGGGAAATCTTTGGAAGAATGCGTCGTTGCAAAATGAGATCATCGCCGGTGCCTGCATCCGCGTCGGTTCGAGATAGTTCGTTCAGAGTTACGCATTTATGCGTGAAAAACCGCGAGGCGCAAGCGCAGCAGTTTCAAGTCTAAAGACGTAACTCTGAACCACACAAACTCAAAATCTATCTAAAGGAAACGAGGAAAAAGAAAAATGTTACTTATATTTTTGCAGTCAGAGTTTTTGCGATGGTTCATCGAAGATACCGATACGGATTTAGCTGACGAACTGGCGACGAGTTGGGTCATCACGGCGGTTGTTGTGGCGATTCTTTTTGTCGGCTTATCTTTTGGCTACAAAGCCTTACGAAAAGCTGCTGCTTCGCATCATGACAAAAAAATCTGGAGTCGCGGAAAAACCTGGCTTTCGTTTTTTATAGGATTATTTCCGGTCTTTATTGCGCTGCTTTTTCTATGGTATCTGAATGCTGATTATTTGAATTTCATAAAAATCGGCGGTTTGCTCAAAGGAACTCTTTTGGCGTGGATAATCTATATTTTGTTGATGATTTTCGGACACCTTGTCAGTCCGTGGCGGCGTGAATTAATTTAATCCGGGGGAAATTTATGAAGCACGTTTTTATTGCGATCGGCGGAAGCGGGACAAAAGTCGCTGAAGCCTTAGTCAGACTTTTAGCAGTCGGTTTTCCGACCAAACAGGAAAACAATATTTTCACCAGCGCCGGCGATAAATTGGAAATTTGGCGCGTTGACCCTGACCGTAGTTCGGGTGCGGTCGAAGATCTGAAAACTTGTCTTCAGGAATATGGACAATTGCAGGCTAGCCTCAGCGGCGGGATGATCGGTTCAGTCGCCGGCAGCCGTTGGGCGATGGATATTGAAACAAATGTTCGCGACCTTGACCCGCTCGATTTGCCGACCGGCGGCGGCGAAGATAATGAGATTAAAACACTGCGTGGGGTTCTCGATTCACGTTACGGCGACCGGAAGAGTTTTGCGCCGATGCTTGCACCCTTTTACGAAACAAAAGATTTGGATGTTGAAATAAATCGGGGGTTTTACCAGAAACCTTTTATCGGTTCGGCGGTGATGTCGATTTTTTCGCGATCGCTCGAAGACGACAGTACGCCGGCCGGCAGAAAAGCCGGATTGACGGCATTCAGCAATACGCCCACCAATTTCTTTCTTTGCGGGAGTTTGCACGGGGGGACCGGAGCCTGCGGCGTTCCTGTGATGGCTCAATTTTTTAATAACCGAAAAAAGGAAAATCCGGGTTGGGGCTGGCGTGTCGGCGGCGGATTGCTGGCGCCTTTTGTCAAACCGCCGATGCCGCCCTTCGGCTCGCTCAAAGAATACGAACGAATCGAAGATGTTGATTTTTCCGCCTATCTGGAAAGATACGGCAATGAACCCGCCTTTTTGGATATGACACCCGAGGAAAAACGTGAACTCGTCAAACAAATTCTGCTTGGATTTTATGCTGATCCCGAAGATATGGAAGCCCGTGCGCGGCAAGGTCTGAATTATTACAAAGATCACAGTGCAGATTACTTCGATGAGCTTTATCTGATCGGGAAACCGCATCCCAATCAACTGAAAACGTGGAGCAATGGCGGTAAGACTCAGAAAAACCCGCTTAATTCGGCAGATTTTGTAGCAGCTCTGGCGGCTTTGAATTTCTTCTCGCAAGCCAACACAGGTAGTCAGCACTCATACACGATCGGGAGTTCACGGTTCGACATACCGCAAGAAACAATGCGGCTCCAGCATCTTCCGACCTATAAGATCGGCGAAACGGAAATTGACGCTGAAAAAGTCTTTTTGGCATCCGCCTTGACCAACCATCTGATCTTGCGACAGATGCCCTGGAACAAAATTCACGAAAGCGCAAAAGATTTCCGGCTCTGTGCTTATTACGATGTGCGTCCGGCTCAAAAAGAAGGCGACCTGGGGCTTTATCACGAATCAATGAGGCTCGTCGCAAATTCGCTTTTGAGCCTGCTGCGGCCGCACAGCGAACAGTTTCCGACCGGTTGGAGTAATGAAGAATCCCAACAGGTTTGGAAATTTCTGGCAGCGGATGCTCATTTAGTTAATGAAGTGCAGGAAAAAATGAGCAAGCGTTTCTTAAAAAACGAAGCCAGGGGCGCAAATAGTCTGGGACAATCCGACGTTAAATTTACGACTTTTGACTATGGAAATTGGTGCCCTGACGGCGATCAATTTTCACGCGGCGAGTATATACGGTTTGTTTGGCAACAGGTTTTTCAGCGCTGCCAGAACCAATTGGGAAGTTAAAACGGTTTCCGGTTTCTGGTTTCTGGTTTTTCAGTCAAGGTTGAATTGATGGCAACTTGTCAGAACCCCGAGCGGTAGCGAGCGGCTAAAAACTTAACAAGTCGTTACTGGGCGCGTTCTGACAAGCGGAATCAAACTGTCAATTCAACCTTGACTGAGCACAAATTTCCGGTCGAAAACGAGAAACGAGAAACCAGAAACCCAAAAAAGATTATGGCAAAAGATTTTTTAAACTCAGGAATATTAGGCGGCGGCGCGGGAGTTGCCGATAAATCAGGCTTTCGTTCAATTCGGACTGATTACATTGGCAGCCCGGAATACAATCCGCGTTTTTTTGAAACATTTCCAACCACTTGGGCAAGCGCTTACGCTTTTCGTAAAGCGTTGGAAAATAAAGAAGATGCAGCGGTCGAAGAATGGGCAACGCTCTTTTTGCTTTATTATTTCGGGATCGTTCATTTGAAGGAATTTGACCAAAAAACGTTGCAATCCGACTATGACAAAGACCTCTGGCTCGCGTTTCACGGAACTTATCCGCGCGTCAGCGGCGAACCGGACCTACAAACCATCGGAATTTTGCTGACCGATCACCAAACGGTGGTCGGCGCATACTATCCGCAGGTTGTATTCTTTCCTTCGCGCGGACGCGATGCGTGGGAGGCGAGCGAAAGCTTAAAGCCTTATCTGAATAGTAATCGGCTTTCGTGGGAAAAATGCGCTCCGCTTCTCGAAGATGAATACGACCGCCAGAGATTTCATCTGTACTTGCGCTCAATGACGAGAATTTTGGCTCGTAAAGAGCTAAAAGACCGCATTGAAGAATTTTGCAACCAAAAATTCGGCGCATTTTTTGGCGAGATGTCAAATTTGCCGAATCATCCGCGTGACCACGACATTCCGGGCAAACGCGAGATTGATTTGAACAATCTTTTGAACGCGTATCCGTTACGTAAAGAAAAAAAGAACGGCGGAACTGTCTATTATCTCTTGAATGAGTTGGACTTGAACAATCAACTACCGTGGATGAAAACGGCGATTTCTTCGGGTTTGCCGGCACCGTCAAACTATTTGCGTGTCAATGATCGTCAAATTTCGGTCAGATTCGCGGGCAAGGTTCATACGTTGGATATTGACGAAAGGGATGAAATTGTTTTACTGAAAGATCTGTTTCTATCGCATTCGCCTTTTTGGTGCAAGATTGCCGGAAGCCTGACAGATTTTGTCACGCGGACGAACATCAAACACGAAGTAAATCTGCAGGACGGAAGCCTGCGCCAGGGTGATAAAGCGCTCTGTCTGGCGCCTGTTAAAAGTGATTTTCTTAAACATTTTTCCGATATTTTTCGCGATTTGAAAAATATCAAATCCGAACCCGATGCCAACGGCGGCGTGACGTGGACATTTTTTATTTGCGGGAATGAAGTTCGCTGTTATACAAAACCTGTTCATCAGGCAAATATGCCAAACAGCAGTCTGGCTGTTTATCCGCCGCAATTTTCGCAGCAGTGGAAACTTTACGCGGGTTACGGAACAGGGAACCGCGAAACGTGCGGACGTTGGCATCTGATTGATGAAAACGGGCGGCGCGGGCAAATGGTCGAGCTTGAAGAGGAAGAGTACATCAGCGTTTTGCATTCGTTCCTTGATGAAAAAGCCGACGTTGAACCGAACGCGCCGAATCGTCCGCGGGCAATGCTTTTCACGGACGCGGCGGACAAAGAGCGTGGAGTTTTGTTTTTGTCCGAGATCAACAATATTGATTTGGACAAAGACCAAAAAGCGACTTTGGCAGTTGATTTCGGGACCAGCAATACTTGTCTCGCCGTCAATGCCGGACAATCGGAAACCTTGAAATTTTCGCTGAGTCCGCTGCCGCTTTGGGGAGAACCGCCGAAACTTGAACAACCGGGCTTTGTCCCGCGTAATTGGAGCGGCGGCAAGGGATTTTTCCCGACCATTTTGTTGACTCGTAAATCGGACGACAGTTTGCCGAATATTGAACCGGAAAAATTACAACTTGAACATTTATTCAAGGCTGATGTGCCGTGTCTGCACGACCAAATGAGCGGCCGATTGATCGCCGGAACATACGATTCCGAGTGGCGCGTCCACGAAAATTTGAAATGGGACGCTGATTTGCGAACACCGTGGCGTTCGCTATTTTTGCAAACCATTTTGCTTTACGCCCACGCCGAAGTTTTCTTTAACAAACGCTCAAAATTAAATAAATACGTTTTTACATATCCGTTGGCTTTTTCAGACGATTACGGTTCGACCTATCACGAAAAAGCAAAGGACGCGATCAAACAGGTTCGGCACTATTGTTTTGGCGATGACCGTCAATCGGATGCCGAGTTCAAGTATTTGCGAATGGATGAAAGCACGGCGATCGCCAAATCTTTGAAACAAACCGGTCTGAACGGACTTTTAGAGGTATTTGTGGACATCGGCGGCGGAACGGCGGACATTGCCGTCCGTCATCAGGATAAATATCTGGTTCTCGACAGTTTGAAGGTCGCCGGAAAAAGCTTTTTCAATATCACGAAAAAGACGCTCGACGATACCGAATTGGTTGGTAGCGGACAACTTCGCAATCATCTCAAACAACTTTTGGGCAGAGACCCGAAAGGCGAGAACATCAAAATAAAATTACCGCTTGGGGCGTTGTATTCGGTTCAGATCAACGAACTTGACGACAGTGTTTTTAAGGCTCGTGAAGAAAGCATCCTAAAACAAGGAAT
>JANLTD010000333.1:0-4118 GCA_031362765.1 Acidobacteriota bacterium
CGCGCATTCAGGTTGAAACGCCGAGTTTCGGCAATATGACGAGTTGCAATAATAACCAAAAAACAACAAAACCGATTATCCAATAAATGTCATCCATTTTTTTTAATTTCTCCTGCTTAAAAATCTATCGGCGGCCGCCGCCGCAGCGCTCAAATGCGGGCAAATGATTTTCTTCCGAAGCTCTTTGCAAAGCCCGGTAAACGATTAAAATATCTTCGCGTTTCGTGGTTTCGAAAAGTCTTTTATACAAATCCCGATTAGCGATTTCAGCCTCGACACCTGCTTTGCAAGCTTCCGTCAGACTTTGAAATTTTGGCACGTTTCCCGTCCATTTATTTTCCGGCAGCGGCAAACCGTAAGTTTTGAAAACAACTTTGAGCCTTTCGGCGTGGCGGGCTTCGGCTTGCTGAATATTGATAAATGGACGCGGATTATTGAAATCTTTATTGATTTGGTCGTATGTCGCCCAAGCCAGAAATTCATCATTCAAAGCCAAAAGCAGCCCGTTGATTTCTTCCTTTTTCAAATCGCCTTTGTAGCCGGCAAAATCGAAATCACAAATTTTGCATTCATTTTCAGGAGATTTCACTTTTTCGCTCGGCGGTGTCCGTGACACCGTCGGAGTAGTTTGATTTGACTGATTTACCTGACTATTTTCCTGCCCGCAGGCAAACGTAAAAAAAATTGCTAAGACTAAAATAAAAACTCTCATACAGCCTCCAAATCAAAAAAGGCGGTCAAGTTTTACCTCAACTGCCTTCGGATTCGTTATTGTGAACTCGCATAAGCCGTTGCCGAAACTTCGGTTTCAAACCCTGCGTTGATCCATGCCTGCGTTCCGCCGCTGACGTTATAAACCCTGGCAAAACCCGCGTTTTCCAGAATACTTGCGCCAAGGCTCGAACGATACCCGCTTTGGCAAATAACATAAGTCGGCGCGCTCGGGTCAAGTTTGTCCAATTCGTTCGACAATTTATCGAGCGGAATGCTGATTGTTCGAACAGCGTGCCCGTTCGTGTGTTCGGCAACGCGGCGCACGTCAACGAATTGCAGATATTTTTCGGTTTCGGTCAAAGATCGAACTTCACCGACCGAAACCTGCCCGACCGTGCGCGTTTGCCCGGCGAAATCTTTCATCAAAATAAAACCTTTGACCGTTTCGTGTCCGACCCGCGCCAGACGCATAAAGGCTTCGTCAACCTGTTCTTGCGTTTCGGCGGCAATCGCCAGTTTAGTCCCGATTGAGACAAGCGTTCCCGCCCACGACGCAAATTGTCCGCCAAGCCCGATGTTGATTGCATTCGGAATGTGTGCAGTGCCGTATTCGGTATTCTGACGAACATCTAAAACAACGCCGTCAAAATTTTCGATCTCTTCGGTTGAAAACACGGTCGGTCTGGGCAAATCTGCCAAACTGCGCGACCCTTCTAAATTTTTCGCCGCGCTTTTTGGGAAATAAGCGGGAACTTCGGGCTGGTCGGCCGCGACGATCGTGACAAATTCTTCCCTGCTCATCGGTTGCAGCGCGTAATTAAACTGTTTCTGATTGCCAAGCGTTGACCACGTTTCTTTGGAAAGTGATTTTCCGCATAAACTGCCCGCGCCGTGCGCCGGATAAACTTCCGTTTCGTCCGCAAGCGGCAAGATCTTTTCGTGGAGCGAATCATATAAAAAACCGGCCATCTCTTCAGCCGTAAAACCTTTTGAGCCGATCAGATCGGGGCGGCCGACATCGCCGATAAAAAGCGTGTCGCCGGTAAAGAGCTTCGCGGTTTCGTCTTCGCTTTCCGCCAAAATGCAGATGCCTTCGGGCGTGTGTCCGGGCGTTTCTAAGAATTTAAGATTGATCTTTCCGATGTTAAGCATGTCGCCGTCTTTGACTTTATGCGTCGGAAACATCGTATTTGCGCGTTGTCCGTAAATAATTTCCGCACCGGTCTTATTGGCGAGTTCAAGATGTCCCGAGACGAAATCGGCGTGCGAATGCGTTTCGATGATGTATTTTATGCGCTGATTATTTGCTTCGGCTTCATCCAGATATTGCTGAACATCGCGCTGCGGATCAATGATCGCCGCATCCGCGCCCGAACCGATATAATAAGAAGCGTGTGCCAAACAGCCGAGATAAAATTGCTTAAATTTCATAAAACCTCCAATTTTTAGAATAAATTTTTATATGTCAGAAAAAATGCGACCGCCAAAACCAAAAAAGCGAAACTCTTTTGCAGATTGGCCGCCGAAAATTTATACGACAAAACTGTGCCCGCAATTGCGCCTGCAACCGCCAACGCTGTGACCAAAAAAGTTATTTTCAGATCGAACATTCCGTAGCTCAAATGCCCGACAAGTCCGGCAACGCAATTTAAGGCGATCACAAAAAGCGATGTTCCGATCGCTTCTTTCATCGCCAAACCGCCAAAGAGAACAAGTGCCGGAACGATCAAAAATCCGCCGCCGACCCCAAGAAAACCTGTCAAAACTCCGACTCCGAAACCCGCCAAGATCGCTTTCGTCAAATTCGTTTCGCGAACCACTTCATTTTCGATATTTTTTCTTCGCCAGAGCATCGAACCGGCAACCACGAACATTAACGCCGCAAAAATCAGCATCAGCGCGTTTGGCGCGATCAAATGCGTCAAAGGCGAACCCAAAAACGCGCCGAAAATCCCAGAAAATCCAAAAAGCAAGCCGCTCGAAAAGTTTAGATTACCGCGTTTGAAGTGTAAATACGAGCCGAAAAGACTCGTCGCACCAACCACCGCGAGCGACGTCATGACCGCTTCGCGCGCTTCGACTCCGAGAAAATAAACCAGGATCGGGACCGTCAGAATCGAACCGCCGCCGCCGATCAATCCGAGCGACAAGCCAATCGCCGCACTCAGGATCAAACCGATGTAAAAAATCAATGACAAAAACAAACTCCTTTTTAATTCTCAAAGAGAACGCAGATCATTAAAATTCGCACAAGCTACCCCCGTTGTTCATGCAAGTTTCGCAGATCTGCGTTCTCGGTTGCGCTCAGTTCACCGCAGAAACTTTCGTTTCAGCGGCTTGAACTGAGCGATTCCAGGGCATCTTCGCCAAAATCATCGCCATCCCGCACCAATCGGTCGCGCCCGCAAACGCCAATCCCGCACCGACAAATGCCGAAATCGCGATCAAATACGGATGAACCGCGAGCGACAAGATGACGCCGAGCAAAACCAGCAATCCGGCGATAAACCGGACTTGTCTTTCTAATGCCCACGGCGCGTTCGCGTCTTTTTGAAACGGCAGATCTTCCTTTTTCCAGGCCTCAAAACCGCCCGCGACATTGATG
This sequence comes from Acidobacteriota bacterium, assembly GCA_031362765.1. GTDB lineage: Bacteria > Acidobacteriota > Blastocatellia > Pyrinomonadales > Pyrinomonadaceae > JAFDVJ01. Next base: position 3,320 of record JANLTD010000333.1, read on the forward strand.
ACATTCGTAAAACCGAGCGATCTCAATTTTTTTTGAGCTTCGCCCGAACGTCGTCCTGTTCGGCACATCACATAGATCGGCTTGGCGTGATCGAGTTCTGTATGACGTTTTTCGAGCTCGCCGAGCGGCAGCAATTTTGCTCCTTCGACGCGCCCGCCCGCAAATTCTGCGTATTCACGGACATCAACCAGATGAAACTCTTCATTTCCCATTTTTTCGTTCAAAGTTAAAACGGTGCATTCACTCATATTTTTATTTCCAAATCTAATTAACAATATAGTTATATAGCTATGCACTGTGCGATGTCAAATACAAATAGACAATTTGCAAAAAAACTGTTAGACGTTTGTTTCAAAAACATGTGTATTATTGTCGAGTGTGATAGATGATCGGAATGTTTTTTTCGTATTTTTTTTGATTGACTTGTTTGGTTTAATCGAAACGCCGTCCCAATAATTTGAATGAAGTGTTTGACTTGCCTTCTTTTTTGGCTCAGCATAATTTTTGGGGTAAATAAAATGAATGATTTAGGAAATCTTCAAAGTATTCACAAACCATCTAAATCAAGACAACTATTGGTTCTTTTTTGTGCTTTTATTTTTTTTATTGTTTTCGCGGTTTGCGTTTTTTCATTTCTTTCCTGGCAACCATCTAATAAATCTGATCCGGGGCTAATATTTGTCATTGGTATTTTTGCTTTTCTTATAGGGTTACTTTTTGCTTGGGGATTTATTCGGTCATTCAATGACAAATTGACTATTTACGAAAACGGTTTGGTGTTTATTAATAAGCAAAATAC
>JANLTD010000379.1:0-3101 GCA_031362765.1 Acidobacteriota bacterium
CGCTTTTATCGTCGGCGCACTTGCTTTTATCAGCGCGGTTTTTTGGACGGTTTTTACGACCGGTGAATATCCGCCTGACGATATGGAGGAATTTAACCGCAAGAAAAATGAGGGAAACATCGTTTCCAATATTTTTAAAGAAATTGGTGAAGCGATCGCGGATATGCCGACGACGATGAAGCAACTTGCGATCGTACAGTTTTTTACGTGGTTTGCCTTGCCGTTTATGTGGCAGTTTTACGGTTTGACGGTTGCGCGACACGTTTTCGGCGCGGTTGATGATAAATCCGATCTTTTCAAACAGGGAACCGAATGGGGCGGAGTTTGTTTTGCGATCTATAATTTGGTCTGTTTTCTTGTTGCTTTTGCAATTCCGCCGCTGGCCGCCAAAATCGGTCGCAAAGGCGTGCATATCGTTTGTTTGCTGTGCGGCGGTTTAGGCTTGCTTTCGACATTTTTCGCCTCAAATCCCTATTTTCTATGGATCGGAATGGCTGGAGTCGGCATTGCCTGGGCTTCGATCCTTTCGATGCCTTATGCCATTTTGGCAGGCGCGATCAAACCCGAAAGAATGGGCGTTTATATGGGCGTTTTCAATCTTTTTATCGTCATTCCGCAAGTTGTGCAATCGTTTCTGACGCCGCAGATATATAAATCGGTACTTGGCGATAATCCGCTTAACGCCGTCATGCTCGGCGGGATCTCGATGCTCGTCGCCGCATTCAGCGTCTTAATCGTTAAAGATATCGGAGCCAGCAAACTAGTCGAAGGCGAATTTGCAGCAGGCGGCGGGAATTCGTCCGAAAATCCTTAAACAGATTCATGTGAAGCAACTTCCGGACGCTTTTACAGATATGCCGGCGTCGTCGGCCGACCGTTCAAAGTCTGAGCGGTATTCCGGGAAGTAACGTAATTTTTATTTATGGGCATCGTTGATTGGTGGAAAACGAGTTCGCAAAATGCCGGCGAAGAATATTACAAACTGCGGTTTGACGAAAATGAATTAAATGATTTTCGGCGCGGCTTGTTAAATCCTTCGGCGAAGGAGAAGTTTAAGCGGCGGATCAAACGGCAAAACAGGATCGTCAGTGTTCTTTCAACAGGTTGTTTCGCCTTGATATTGCTTTTCGGAATGCCGTTTGTTTGCGCGATGGCTTACAGTTTTTACAATCAGCCGCGTTCGCGCCTTTTGATCGGGTTGATAACCGGCGCGGCGGCAGTTTTCGTTGGGATTGCTTTGATCATAATTGCCGCGATGCTTTTGCAATATCAACGAAATGTCAACGCCGATCTCAAAGGCGGGAAAGTTGCTGGCGAAGAGGGACGGCTCAATATCAAAGTCGAAATGAGCGGGGAATCGCTCGTCACAACTTACTTTATTGGTAATACCAAATTTACGATTCTCGAAGACGCGATCGGGGCGGAAATTCACAGCCAATTTTTGAGTCCGATCATCAATGTAACTGATAGCCGGGAAACCTCGGAAAGTTATCGATTTTATTACCTTCCGCAAACAAAATTGGTTGTACATTACGAAAACCTTTAGGAAATTCAAGATTATGTCAGACAAAAAATTAACCGGCGCAGTATTGCGAACGACGATTTCTATTCTTTTGGTCGCAAGTCTTGCTTTTGCAGTTGCGGCCCAAAATTCAGCGCGCGATTTTTCCAAAGAAAATGCGCGCACTTCAGCGGATTGGGTGAAAGATGCGGTGATTTACGAGATCTTCGAACGGCAATATTCCCCAAAAGGTGATTTCAATTCGGTTACCAAGGATTTGGACCGTTTGAAAGATCTTGGCATCACGGTCTTGTGGCTGATGCCGGTTCATCCGATCGGGAAATTAAAGGCAAAAGGCGCCATCGGTTCGCCCTATGCCGTGCAGGATTTTTACGCGATCAATCCTGATTACGGTACGAAGGAAGATCTGAAGCGGCTGGTCAGCGAATCGCACAAACGCGGAATGAAGGTCATCATTGATATTGTCGCGAATCATACGGCGTGGGATTCGGTGATGATGAAAATGAAGGGTTTTCACACGACGAACGAGAAAGGCGAAGTCATTCCGCCGATTCCCGATTGGGCGGATGTTGCCGATTTGAATTACGACAATCCGGAACTTCGCAAATATATGATCGAGATGCTTAAATCCTGGGTTCGCGATTTTGATCTTGACGGTTTTCGGTGCGATGTCGCCGGATTTGTCCCTGTCGATTTTTGGGAAACGGCGCGCGCCGAAGTTGATAAGATCAAGCCGGACACGATCTGGCTTGCCGAATGGGAATCGCCCGATCTGCTCGTCAAAGCCTTTGATCTGGATTATTCGTGGGCGAATCACGCGGTTTTGTCGGAGGTTTTGTTCGGCAATAAACCCGCGTATGAAATTCGCAAAACCTGGGAGTCGGATAACGCGAAAAATCCGAAAGGTGCAATTCGGATGCGGTTTTCCGACAATCATGATGAACGCCGGGCAATTGCACGTTTCGGCGAAAAAGGCGCGTTGGCGGCGCAAGTTCTTGCTTTTACATTAGATGGCGTGCCGATGGTTTATAACGGAATGGAAGCGGGCGACACGACCGAATCGGGTTTTCCGGCGCTGTTTGAAAAAATGCCGATCTTTTGGGACAACGCCGTTCGGCGTCCCGAATTTCCGCGATTTTACAAATCAATGATCGCTTTGCGGAAAAATTCGGTTGCGCTTCGGCGCGGCGATTTAAGATGGCTCAAAAATTCCGATGAAGGTCGGGTTTTGACATTTAAGCGGGCAAACGGCAATGAAGAAATTCTGGTCGCGATCAATTTATCAAATCAGCCTTTTTTCGGTTCCGTCGAGACAAATGGTAATTTTGAGGAAATTACACCCGACATCTACGCGCCGCAAGTTGATGGACAGATCAAAATTAATTCAAAGGGAAATGTCGGAATACCTGTTTTGGCGCTTGATTCGTTTGGTTTTCGGATTTTTAAGCGTAAATAAAATTTAGCAGAAAAAATAACTTTGTTTGACGACTGCGCAAAAGTCTTGTAATTTGATAGAATATCCGACGTAATATTTTTTTAAGAATTGGAATATCAGCGATAACAATTAATCATTGAAGTT
>JANLTD010000384.1:0-2913 GCA_031362765.1 Acidobacteriota bacterium
CGTAGGGTTTCACCCTACGCTATGTTGTTTGTCGCCTTTGGCGACTTTGCAATAGCCCTATTGTGCTCTCTCGCCCGTTCTTCATTTTCTAATTTGCGAAAAGGCTTTGTGGTATAATCGGCAAGAGAGGCTTGAAGATAATGGAAGTTACGCTTAATTTACCTGACAATATTTATCAGAATTTTCAGAAGATTGCCAAGATGTCGAGTCGGCGAATTGATGAGGTGATCGCCGAAAAAATCCAGACGGAATATGTTCCCGACGGGCATTTGGAGAATTTGGAAACTTGGTCAGACGAAGACGTTTTGGCTTTGGCAAATTTGAAATTGCCGAAAGCGCAGTCTGACCGGATGAGCAAATTGCTTGATTTGCAACAACGCGGCAAGATTAGAACGGCCGAAAAACGCGAACTTGAGGTTTATACCGAACTTTATCAGATAGCGACTCTGCACAAAGCGCAAGGTTGTTTGGAAGCCGTTAATCGCGGTCTGATAAAAACGCCTGCCGATTTGAAATGAGCAAGATTTCCGATGAATTGCGGAGAAGAATTGCCGAATGCCGCAAGCCATTCTGCCGATGACTCTGGAAATCGAACATATCTTATCGCAAGCCGCAGGCGGAACTGACGACGAATACAATTTATGGCTGGTGTGTCGGGCGTGCAACAGTTTTAAGCGCGCCAAGACTCACGGTTTTGACCAGGAAACTAACCAAGAAATCAGATTATTCAATCCGCGAACTCAGAATTGGCAAGTGCATTTTGAATTCGATTCGGAAACAGGTGGAATTAACGGTAAAACTGCTTGCGGACGCTCAACGGTTATTGCTTTGCAGATGAATACTGAACAAGCCGTGAGCGCGAGATTACATTGGGTAAAAGCCGGTTGGTATCCGCCGAAAGATTAAAGAAAAATGCTCAAAGTTGGCTTAACAGGTTCAATTGCCGTTGGTAAATCTTATGTTTGCGAAGTGCTCAGCGAACTTGGTTGTTTTGTGCTCGATGCCGATCAGACGGCGCGTGAGGTTGTTGCGCCGGGTTCGAAAGGTTTAGCATTGATCGTCGAAGCGTTTGGCAAAGGTGTTTTGCTGCCGAACGGCGAGCTTGACCGTGCCAAAACAAGCGCGATCATTTTTGCCGACGAAGCAAAACGAGAGATCATTAATGCGATCGTTCATCCATTGGTTTTCGAGGCGCAAAATGCGTGGCTGGCTGAAAAAGAAAGGGAAAACGCCGGAGGCATCGCTGTTATTGACGCGGCTTTGATGATAGAATCGGAAAGTTACAAAAGATTTACAAAATTAATAGTCGTCTGGTGCGATCCCTTGATCCAATTGCAACGGTTGATGCTCCGCAACAATCTAAGCGAAGCGGAAGCCTTAAAACGTATCAACGCACAACTGCCGCAGACGGAAAAAAAGCGTTACGCTGATTTTTTGATAGATACTTCGGAAGGCTTTGAAGCGACGCGCAAGCAGACGATTGAAATTTTCGAGCAATTGAGTGTTTTAGTTGTTTAGGGAATTAAGATGAATACAGGAAAGAGAGAAAGGGAGACAGGGAAACAAGGAGACGCACGACCTCGCGTCAAATCTCCCTTTCTCCCTTTCTCCCTTTCTCCCTTTCTGCTTCTTTTGTGCGGACTGTTCCTCCTAAGTTCGTGTAGCGAACTTGAAAAACCGAAAACCGAACCTTTCTATTCGCAAACCGCGCCGCCGCAGAAAAAGGAGTTTCGATGGAGCAACGGCAAAATGCCGAGATCTTTTGATCCGGCACGCGCCGCCGCGCCTCCCGAAACTGATTTGGTCCGCGCCGTTTTTGAAGGTTTAACCGATACGAATTCAAAAACGCTCGAAGCGATTCCGTCGGTTGCGGAAAACTGGACGGCTTCTGCCGATTTCAAAACCTGGACATTTTATCTGCGGAAAGATGCGAAATGGTCAAACGGCGAGCGCGTCACCGCCGCTGATTTTGTTCGTTCGTGGAAACGTCTGGTGGAAATGGGCGACAAGGTTCCGCACCGCAAATTGTTGGAAAACATCGTCGGGATAAAGGTTTTGCCCACCGAAGTTCCGACGACCGTTATTCAGGGAACCGAGGTTGATATTTTGTCAAAACCGGCGGCGAATCAAAGTCTGCCGATCCTGAAAGGTCTTTCAAACACGAACACGTCGCAAAACCCGGAAACAAAACCGCCGCTGACGACCGAAAAACCGATCTTAAAACCGGAAACTGCCAAGACCGAAAAAACCGTCAAACCGAAACCAACGCCCGAAATGAAATTCGGCGCGGAAGCGGTCAATGATCTGACGCTGAAAGTTTCGTTATTTGAACCCGACAAAGATTTTCCGTCGCTTGTCGCGCATCCGATGTTTCGCCCGATCTACGGCGACGGCAAAGATTTTGAAACCGGTAAATTAAATGCCGCGATCGTCACAAACGGCGCGTTTCGTATTTCTTCGATCGGACAGGATCAAATAACGCTCGACCGCGCCGAACATTTTTGGGGCCGGGACAAGGTCGAACTTGAAAGAGTCAGTTTTATCGGGAAAGAGAACGCGGAAAAGGCTCTTGAAGCTTATCGAAACGGTGAAATTGATGCTGTGACGAACGTTGATTTTGAACCGCTTGCCTTAAAATTGCTGAAGCCTTTCGACGATTTTCAACAAACAACGCACAGCGCGCTGAATTTTTACGAGATCAACCGCAATAAAAAACCGTTCGATGACCAACGTGTGCGCGAGGCGTTGGCGATCTCGATTGACCGCGAGCGTCTGACCGAAGTCGAAATGGAAGATTCAACCAAGCCGGCCTTTAATTTTTTGCCGTTTGACGAAAAGACCGGCAAAAAAATCGTGCAGAACAAGGAACGGGCGAAAGATCTTTTGGCGGCCGCCGGATTCGCGGGCGGCGAG
>JANLTD010000677.1:0-5402 GCA_031362765.1 Acidobacteriota bacterium
ACCGGCGCCTGCGCCCACCAGCGTATGGAGCTCGTCGATAAATAGAATAATCTGCCCGTTAGCTGTTTCGATTTCTTTCAAAACCGCTTTCAGACGGTCTTCAAACTCTCCGCGATATTTCGCACCGGCCAACATCGAACCCAAATCAAGCCCGACAAGTTTTTTATTTTTAAGAGTTTCCGGTACATCGCCCGAAACGATTCGCTGTGCCAAGCCTTCAACAATAGCTGTTTTACCGACGCCCGGTTCGCCGATCAAAACCGGATTATTTTTCGTTCGCCGCGAAAGAACCTGGATCGTCCGGCGAATCTCGTCGTCGCGTCCGATGACCGGATCGAGCTTTCCTTTGCGAGCGCGTTCCGTCAGATCGATCGCGTATTTATCCAACGCCTGAAAATTTTCTTCGGCGTTCTGATCGGTGATCCGCGAACCGCCGCGCATTTCGGTGATGAGCTTTTCCGCAATTTCTTTCGTGACACCGTTTGAACGCAAAATACGTCCGGCATCGCCCGCTTTTTCGTCCGAGATCGCAAGCAGCAAGTGCTCGGTTGACATATATTCGTCCTGGAGCTTTTCGGCTTCTTTCTGCGCTTCTTGAAAAATCGTGTTGATGCGCGATGAAAAATATTGCTGACCGCCCGAAACCTGCGGGAAACGAGCGATCGCCGCTTGAACATCGGTCAAGATCGTGTTGGCATTGGCGCCGATCTTGCCTAAGATCGGACGCAGCGTTCCTTCTTTCTGTTCGATCAGTGAAGCAAGCAGATGTTCGGGTTCGACCTGTTGATTCTGATTCTTTTCGGCCACGCCGATCGCTTCCTGAACCGCTTCTTGTCCGCGAATTGTAAATTTTTCAAATCTCATTGTTTTATAAGAAAATTAAACCACAAAGACACAAAGAACACGAAGGTTTTATTAAATTCTTTGCGCTCTTCGTGTCTTTGCGGTGAAAATAAATTACGCTTTAGCCGTTTCCGACTTTGTCTGCGTTTCGGTCGTTTTCGGCTTCTTTGCGCCCGTCGCTTTGATTTCGATGCGGCGCGGTTTGGCTTCCTCACGTTTCGCCAAGGTCAGACGCAGCATACCGTTTTCAAATTCGGCGTGCACATTTTCGCTCTTGACGGTCGGCGGCAGCGTGAACGAACGCATAAAACTTCCGTAGCTTCTTTCGACGCGGTGGAAATTATCGCCTTCGTCCTTTTTCTCGAATTTGCGTTCGCCGTTAATTACTAAAACATTGTTTTCAATCGAAATATCAACGTCTTCCGGTTTCATTCCGGCAAGTTCGGCTTCGAGAACGATCTCGTTTTGATTTTCGAAAATGTCCACTTGCGGACTCCACGCGCCGCGCATCAGATCACTTTCGTTGTTACGGGAAAAGCTCGAAGTAAACAATCGGTTCACTTCATCCTGCAAACTTCGCATATCACGAAAAGGGTCGTATTTGATGATGTTCATTTTTGTTTCCTCCTAAAATATTTTTGGTTTCGACTTCAATTGTAAACAAATTGTAGTCTAAAAACATAATAAAATCTGAGTGCGTGATTGTCAAGTTATAAGGCGGAGAATTTTTAGTTCAGAAAAATTTAACTTTATCGCTTTTTTAGATGACACTTTGCGCTTTTGTCGGGTATATTTAGCGAGAGTATCTTTCCAAAAATCAAAGCCAAAACCTTTTGACACGGTAATATTTTTCGTGTGATTAAACGGCTTATTTTGTAAAAATGAAAATTATTCGTGAAATTTTTTCGCCCTTGATCGCGGTCATTGCGGCGTTTGTTGTCGGCGGCATCATAGTTTTGCTGATCAACGACAATCCTTTTGAAACTTACCGGATCTTGCTGGCAAATTCGTTTGGTTCCTTAAAAGACATCGGTTGGACGCTTTTTTATGCGACGCCTTTGATTTTTACCGGGTTGGCGGTCGCGGTCGCGTTTCGGTGCGGACTTTTCAACATTGGTGCCGAAGGACAACTTTACGCCGCATCGTTTGCAACCGCCTGGGTCGGTATCAAATTCGGCGGAACGGTCGTTGATGTTTTCGGCAAACAGGAAGATTGGTCGTGGACGAGTTTGCCGTCTTTTTTACTTTTTCCGTTATGTATTTTTACGGCGGTCGTGGTTGGCGGATTGTGGGGCGCGATTCCCGGAATTTTACGCGCAAAATTTGGTTCAAGCGAAGTTATCAACACGATCATGCTGAACTTTGTCGCGATCGCGTTGGTCAGCTATCTGACGCAGTATCATTACAAAGTTCCGGGCGACCCGATCCTCGAAAGCGCGCCGATCGGCAAAGCCGCGTATATTCCGCAGCTTCACGAATATCTTTCGTTCATTCCAAAAGACGTCCCGCTTAATTTCGCGTTTCTGATCGCGATTTTGATGTGCATACTGGTTTACATTTTTTTATGGAAGACAAAATGGGGTTATGAACTCCGCGCCGTCGGGCAAAATGCTTCAGCAGCGGAATATGGCGGCATTTCTCCGAAAAAACAAATTATTACGGCAATGACGATTTCGGGCGCACTTGCCGGAATGGTCGCGATCAATGAAGTTCTCGGTTCGCGTCATTTGTATTACGACGGATTTTCGGCGGAACTCGGTTTTCTTGGGATCGCGGTCGCGCTTTTGGGGAGAAATCATCCGCTCGGCGTTTTTATTGCGGCGATATTTTTCGCGGTGTTAATGCGCGGCGAGATTTTCGTGGACGCTTTTACGCGCTATGTTTCCAAAGATATTGCGACGGTTTTGCAGGCAATTGCGATTTTGTTTGTGGCTTGTTTGCAGAAATACTCGAAGAAATAATTTTTGTCGCCAATTCGGTTTGGCGATCTAAACATGAAGCCGATAAATTTTTTGAAATATGAACGAAGTTTTTAATTTTGGGGTCATCATTGCTGTTTTCTTTTCCGCCATACGGCTCGCCACGCCGTTGATCTTCGCCGCTCTCGGCGGAATGTTTTCGGAGCGCTCGGGCATTATCAATATCGCGCTTGAAGGTTTGATGTTGGCTGGCGCATTTACGGCAGCAGTTGTCACCTTTGAGATGAGTCAGCCGTATATGATGATTAAATTAGTCAATCTAGGCATGCCTTCGTTTTTAGCCGAGCGAATTTTATCTTCTGTTGCGGTTCCATTTTACGGATTGATAGCCGGGGCAATTGCGGGCGGCTTGACGGCTTTAGTGTATGCGATTGCCGTTATAAAATTTGAAGCCAACCAAGTCGTCGCGGGAACGGCGATAAATTTTCTGATGCTCGGACTTCCCCAATTGATCAGCGGTGCGATTTACGATTCGTCGGGTTCGACACCGCAAATCGCCAAAGACAATCTTTTGCCTGAATTAGGAACATTTATCGCCAACTCAAATTATTATGTCGTCAGAGGATTTCTAATCTTACTTACAATCATAACTGCCAAAGTGATTTTTGATTGGCTGAAGCAACGCCCCAAAGCAATCGGCGGAAAATTTAATCAATTAATTTCTCTGATTTTGGCAGTATTAGTGGTTTCGCTTTTTACTTTGTTGCTGATTTTTTTCTTTAGCAGTGTTTCGATTGCCTCGATTCTTGCTTTTCTGCTCGTTCCGCTGTGCTGGTATGTTTTGTATAAAACGCCGTTCGGTTTGCGGCTTCGCGCGGTCGGCGAAAATCCGGCGGCGGCGGATGCCGCAGGTGTTAATGTCATTCGGTTAAGATATGTCGCGGTGATTTTGTCGGGCGTTTTGGCCGCCGTTGGCGGCGCGTATCTTTCGATCGGACAATCTTCGCTCTTTACGCGCGGAATGACCGCCGGGCGCGGATTTATCGCGCTTGCCGCGCTGATCCTCGCGAAATGGAAACCCGTGCCGGTGTTGTTTGCCTGTTTGTTTTTCGGTTTTACCGAGGCTATCACGATTCCGCTGGCGAGTTACAAACTCGCTTCCGGCGAAAATATTCCGGTGCAGTTTGTCCAGATCATTCCATACGTTTTGACGATCATTGTGCTTGCCGGATTCATCGGTCTATCGCGTGCGCCGAAGGCTTTGGGCAGTCCGTATAGTAAGGAAAAATAATTGCTTTTGAAAGTGATCACAAGTATCTTTGATATATGAATACAAAAGTAAAAACGACGGTCACAATTCCCAAAGATTTATTAAGTGAGGTTGATATTTTTGCCAAGGACTTTCGCAGTCGTTCGGAGTTTGTCGAAGCAGCGTTACGCGATTTGGTCGAACGCAAGAAGCGACAGCAAAAAACAAAGTTGACGCGGGAAGAAGAAATTGTCATTCTCAACCGCATTGCCACGGAACAACGTGAAGAAATCTTAGAAAATTTGGAGATTCAGGCAGATTTGTGAAACGCGGTGAAATTTACAGAGTCAAAAGACCGACAAAACAAGACCCGAAGAGGTTTCGCGTTTATGTTATCGTCAGCCGACAGGATTTTATTGATACAATTTATGAAACCGTAAATTGTGCCGCAATTTATACAAATCAGAACAACTTACCGACGGAAGTCTATGTCGGAATCGAAGAAGGCTTAAAACATGACAGCGCGATTCGTTGTGATGAACTCATTAGTATTCAGAAATCCAAACTCACCAATTTCATCGGCTCACTTTCAGAGCAAAAAATCAAAGAATTGAAGCAAGCCTTGAAAATCGCGCTTGCAATAGAAGATTAGAAGCCGGGTTTTAATGGCTTGCTTCTAACTTTAGATTTAATAATTGATTAAGCGAAATGCCTTGCTGCATTGCTTCGATCGTAAGTTGGCGGTGCATATATTCCGGCATTCGCAAAACCAATTTTCCGCTAAAAGAACGTTTGCCGAAAGGTTCGGGAATCGGTTCATCAGATTCTTTTAAGTCATTCAAAACAAAACCTACAACATCTTTGATTTCGCTTAATGCTTCTTCCTGCGTGTCGCCGTGCGCGGCTAACGACGGGAATTCGGCAACGCGGGCAACAAATGCTTCGTCCGCTTCCGACCAACCGACACTGTAAAGATAATGTTCCGCTTTTGGCAAACTTTCTTTTTTAGTTTTGACTTGTTTTTTACTGTTCATTTTTCTTATCTTCTTCAAGTTCCTTTAATTTACGCAAAGCGTTAAGAACCTGTTGCACTTGATAAGGTTTGGCATTTTTATCTTTCCCTTTCTGCAAATTGATTCGCGGATCACCTTGCCAAGGAGTTTTGAATATATGATGACTGCCGCTCACGCGATAGTTTCCAAAAAATTGTTCGCAAATTTTCAATAGTTGTGAAAAACGAATTTGTTTCGCTTCATCTAATTCAGCGATAGCTTCTAAAATATATTTATTTGACATGGTGTTTAATTGTTAAATAAAGCAATCCTCAGTAAAATTATCCGTATATGCACCAATGCCTAATACCACACTGAAACTGCGTAGCGAGTTTCGCG
>JANLTD010000464.1:0-1774 GCA_031362765.1 Acidobacteriota bacterium
GGGACGCTTGCGCTCCAGTCAAAGCAAAGGCGAAAATCAGCAAAACAGTAAACATTTTTTCAAAGCTGATGCCGAGTTTTGATGCGGTTTCGGACAAATTTTGTTTGATTTCTTTTTCGTTCCAGCCGTGTTTATTTTTTAAGATTTTTTCAACCGATTTGCGAATTTCCGTCTGCACGCGGACGAGTTTTCGGCTCGCCGTTGCTTCGTGAAAACCTAAAGTTTGTCCGATGTCTTTTAATTTCAAATCGTCAAAATAATAAAGTTTCAAAATCAATTTATCTTCCGCTTCGAGTTCAGAAATCGCTTGCGAAAAGGCTTCGGAAACATCTTTTGAAGTTTGTTTTTCGCTGAAAATTTCTTCGGGCGTTTCTGTGTGCGCGACGATGTTTAAGCCGTCATTTTTCTCTGCCGATTCGTTTGCCAAATTCTCAAACTCTCTATTTTCTTCGATTTGCACGAATTTCGATTGTTTCCGAAATCCATCAATCGCAAGTTGCGAAACAACCGCACGAAGCCAACCGCCGAGACTTCCACGACCGGAATAATACGAAAGTTTTGTTTTTAACTTTCCGTCTTTGTCGTGTTTCAAACCGAAAAGTTCCGCCCAAATCGAACTCGCCAGGTCTTCGGCATCTTCCGAATTCTGCGACATTTTCCGCGCCGCCGATTTCACCGTCGCATCAAAATTCGCCACCAAATCGTTCCAAGCTGACTCGATATTTTTCTCGCAAGCCAAAATCAAACACAAATCATCTGCCCGAAGTTCATCAATAAACGCTTTGATGTCAACACTTGAAGCATTTTCGTTATCGCGCAAAAGATATTTCCCCAAAGCCGCCGAAACACGCGACAACAAATCCGCAATCTCAAGCCCACGCGAATTCGCAGCGCGGGAAATTATCCGCGCCGTCGCTTCCTCAATCGTGCTTTGATGTTTTTCAGAGATGGAATCCATTCAAGAATTGACAGAAGTTTAACATTAAATTGCCGAAATTGGGAACAAATGCAATTATTTAGTGTCTAACAAATCAAGATGCGTAAATTTCCTTTAATTTTATTGATTTTTCTATTGCTGATTTCGTTGCAAAACATCTCGGCGCAGAGAAAATCTACGAAGCAAAAGAAGGCAAAACCGACAATTATCAGTTGCGGCGTTTGCAATCAAAAAGCAATTTATTTGCCAAAGCCGGAATTTCCAAACTCGGCAAGATCTGTGCGGGTTTCGGGAAGAGTTGTTGTTCAAATAATGATTGACGAAAAAGGAAATGTCGAAACCGCAAAAGCAATTTCAGGTCATATTTTGCTTCGTGCAACATCGGAAAAAGCAGCATTGCAAGCGAAATTTGAGCCTTTTACACTTTCAGGAAAACCCGTAAAAGTAATTGCAACCATTGTTTATAATTTTATTTCAGATAGTTCAGCCGAAACAAAAAAAGAGAATGATTTTATTGAAACAATACCTCTCGGCGTTTTGAATGATAAGGCTTTAAAAATTTGGTTTCTGAAAAATCAAGCAAAGAATCCTCGCTTAACAAACGATGAAATGCAAGTTCAAGTTACAATCAATCTGCAAGAAGGAAAAGTTATTTTCGCAAAAGCCGTTTCCGTATATTCTTATCTTGGGGTTTTAGCGGAAATGTCAGCATTACAGACAAAATTTCAACCAACTCTGACTGAGTTTCCAATTATTTACGGCACGGGCATTTTGACTTTTAAAGCTGAAGATTTCACGGGAAAAACGATTGAAAATAAAAATCCGAAACCAATTTTG
>JANLTD010000519.1:0-2382 GCA_031362765.1 Acidobacteriota bacterium
TATTCGCCGACTGGCGTTTCGATATTGGATTTTATTTCAAAACTGAAAACAGTAATATCCTTACCGTAATCATATTTGGTCAATTTTCTGTCTGAGACTGTTAGAAATGGTGAAGTTGTCCCAATTTTCAAATCGTCAGGATCAAGATTTTTTCCGCCAAGATAAATCAAATAAGAGTTACCACTGTTGATCGGAATTGCAATTTTTGACAGTTGTCCATTAAATCCCAAAAATTCCGCTTCAAAATTTCGCGTTCGAAGAGTTATCCATCTCTGAAAACTTGTTGTCCGGCCCCGAACAACCGCTATTTCACCTAAATCCAGCCCCGCAAACCGATTTGCCGAATCTTGTGCAAACAATCGATATTTGTCAGTTTCTAACCCCTTAAAAAGAAAACTTCCATCTGAGTTTGTTTTTGTTCCGACTGTGACCCGCCCGGTTTCCGATTCTTCAAGCCAAACATTAAAACCTCTTGCGCCTTTGCCATTTGCAAGATAAACCTTCCCGTCGATCGACCCGCAACAATCATCATCGCTTTTCGCGCCGTAAATCGCTCTAATTTGGGTAATATCGTCTTCGCTTAAGGTCCTCGAACTAAAACCGGAAAGATTAAAAATTCCGTTTTTGCCCTGATGCTCGTTCATTGTCGCACCAATCACCAAAGAATGTTCGAGACCCAATAGATGTCCGATCTCGTGAGTCAATGTTGATTCAAAATCGAAAGTACCGATCGAACCGTCAGTTGAAAATTGTTGATACGGATTGAGAACAATGTCAGATTCGGAAATTTCGCCTTTTCGATTAAAGAAAACTCGTGTTCGTGCTGAAGTTGCGACCGCATCACCACTAAAAACCAAAAGGTTTTCGTTGGTTTGGGCGATCGTCACGAGACTGGTTCCGTCACCGTAATTTCCAGCCGGACTAATTGATAATCTATCGACCCAGATTACCTGAAATTCTATATTGGCAACTGCTTCCCACACATCCAAACTTCGCCGAACCGCACCTTGTATATCACTGTCAGGCCTGACAGCCGGATTAGGTTTAAGTAACGAATTTGAAAACGCAATCGGAATTAAGGCTTTTTTCCAACGCCGTTCCGTTATTTTCGAGGCATCAGCAGATTGCGGAACATCAGCAATTGCCGCTATCGAAAAAACCAATACCGCCAATAGAGCCAACAATATTTTCACAGAGCGATTCATCAAATCACTAAATTTACTCGGGGTTTTCAACCCCGACGTTTTCCAAATCTGAAAAACCAACGATCAATAGCAACGCGACAAGTGCTAAAGTTGCCAAGATATAGAGCACGGCAATTTGTTCAAAAGCGATCAAACTACCAATCACAATTGCCACGATGACGAGCCAAAAAAGGGCGACCGACCGGCGGCTAAATTTACTTACTTTTTCTGCCATAATTTATTTCCTAACTTTCCTTAACGAGAACCACTCTATCATTGATACCAAATTTTTTGTTTCCAAACAATCAAAAAGTTCAGATTGTTTGACAAAACAAGGTTTCAATCAATGATTCGCAAGGGTAATTTCAAATCGTTTTCGCGGATTGTTTCATCAACTTTGACAATCGGCGGATATTTTCGTTTAGCGCTTCCTTTTTCTGCGACCTCGACAATATCAAAAGCTTGTAAAATAAGGTCATCGGCCGGATTTGCTTTGATTTTATCCAAGTCGGTTTCGATTATTTTGGTTTCATTTCCAATCCGCCGAAAAATCGTAATTTTTTTTGGGTCTGCGTCACCTGACAAGCCACCTGCTACGGCAATCGCGCGCACGATTGTCATTTGCGAACGAGTCGCAATCTGTCTGGGCGTTCTCACGCCGCCAATCACATAAATTGGTTGGGCTTCTAAAACAGTTATTATATCACCGCTTAAGATCTGCAGATTTGCCTCTTTTTTTCCGCTTAGTAAATCTGTAATTCTGATGTTTATGAACTGTGAACCGTTTTCTTGACGGGCGGCAATATATCTTTCAGGTGTGTTCAGATCCTTTTCTTTAGTCGGGTTTTTATTTTTGATATTTTCAGCGCAGCTTAAACTTGTTGGACGAAAAATCTGAATCTCGCCGCTCACCTTTTCAGTAAAACCACCGGCCAAAATAATAATTTCATTGAGAAAAACGAGCCGTTTTATCTGAAATCGCTGAGGAATTTTGACCGCTCCGAACAGTGTCGAATTAGGGCGATTGGATCTGTCGAGAATTTTAACGACAACTTTGGGTTCACGCAATATTTTGCTGTAGCCTGCCGCTATTTCTGTTGCCACATCTTCTTCACTGCGGCACAATCCGAAGACTCGATTTTCTAAAGCATCGAGACCATTGATAAAACCTTCGGGCGTAAGTGTTCCGCGCCAGTCG
>JANLTD010000552.1:0-9238 GCA_031362765.1 Acidobacteriota bacterium
AATTGGCGGGCGGGCGCATTCGCATCACCGCACAGCTTTTTAATGTGGCGAGCGGGCAGATTGAAGAAACCTACAAAAGCGAAAAGGAAGCAGACAACATTTTTGCGATGCAGGATGCGATTTCGGGCGAAATTGGTAACATCTTGTCAGCGCGATTCGCCACAACCTCAAGCAGCCCGAAGGCTGTGCGTGGAACGAATAATGAAGAAGCATATCGGCTCTTTTTACAAGCCAGATATTTAGTTGATACAAGAAATTTGGAAGACGTGCAGAAAGCAATCGAAATTTTGGAGCAAGTCGTCAAAATTGATGCGAACTACGCGCAGGCTTGGGCGATTAAGTCTTACGCTCATAATACCAAAACTCTTCGAGGTCGGAATGTTAATGCTCACGAAGAATATCAAAAATCAATCGAAGCGGTAAGTAAAGCCTTGGCTCTCGACGCGAATCTGCCAGACGCGCAAAGCGCATTGTGTGAAGTTAAAATAAGTTACGAATTTGATTTTGCGGGAGCGGAACGGGCGTGCCGACACGCTGTCGAATTAGACCCGAATTCTTCACTGACGCATCAGATTTATTCGCGTTTTCTGATGTCTCGCGGACGTTTTGATGAAGCAATTGTCGAAAGCCAAACCGCGGCTGAACTCGACCCGGCGGCACTTTTTAAGCAACAATATTCTGCATTCGCTTTTTATTACGCCCGACGTTATGCAGAATCTATAGTTCAATTAAAAGGAACTGATGAAATACGTCCAAATAGCGCCAGCAACTACCTCTGGTTAATTGGCGCATTGGAAATGCAGAAAAATTATGCGGAAGCCTTTGAATATCTGATGAAACTCCAAACTTTACAGAAAACGGACGAGCAAACTATAAAGGTTTTTAAGACAGCGTATCAAACGTCGGGCTGGCAAGGAGTTTTGCGCGAACAAGCCAAAAGGTTCGATGAAGGCAATCGACCTTATTTTTTCGGCGCGTGTCTGAACGCTCAGATAGGCGACAAAGAGAAAGCATTTGAATATTTGGAGAAAGCTTATCAGCAACGCGAGTGGGCATTGGCTTATCTTCAGGTCGAACCACGCCTCGACAACTTGCGCGACGACCCGCGATTCGATGAATTGGTCAGGCGCGTCGGGTTGAAGTGAATTTGTTTTTCCGAATATCAATGTGAAGAGCTGTCTGCGGCGCGTTAATTTTTTACTCGACGGCAATACCAATATGCAGTGCGACCGTGGCGTGATTCGGTTTATGCTGATTTGCGATGCAAGACAGCCGCCGGTTTCAACTCGGCTTCAAGTTTATTTTCTAAATTGACTTAAATGATAATTCTCGCAAAACTCGTGTAGAATAGTTTCACATATGCGCGATATTCCGGTTGGCAACGGCTCTTTACTTGTCACATTTGACGATAAATATCAGATCCGCGACGTGTATTTTCCGCACGTCGGGCAGGAGAATCATTCGGAAGGCTTTCCGTTTCGGTTCGGCGTTTGGGCGGACGGCGAATTTTCGTGGGTTTTCGACGACGAATGGCAACGGACGCTAAAATATTTACCCGAAACGCTTGTCACCGATGTCAAACTGACCAACCAAGATTTGGGTTTGGAGATTGTTTCAAACGATACGGTCGCGAGCCACGAAAATATTTTTTTGCGACGCGTGCGGGTTTCAAATCTGCTTGACGGCAAGCGCGAGATCCGCGTTTTTCTCCATCACGATTTTCGGATCTATGAAAATAAGGTTGGCGACACGGCGTTTTACGACCCCGAAAGTCTCGCGCTGATCCATTACAAAAAGCATCGCTATTTTCTGATCAATACCGCGCCGCATTTTGATAATTTTTCGACCGGACGCAAGGCTTTTCGCGATCAGGAAGGAACGTGGCGCGATGCCGAAGACGGTGTTCTTTCGGGCGGCGCGAAAACCGAAGGCTCGGTAGATTCCACTATCCAGCTTAGTTTCGTCCTCGACGGAAATGGAACTTTTGAGTTTTTTTACTGGATCGCCGCCGCCACTTCGCACAAAGAAGTGATGCGGCTCAATGAGTATATTCTCGAACAAAGACCGCAGAATTTTCTCGATTACACGCAAAATTACTGGCGCGCGTGGGTCAATAAAAACGATACCGATTTTGCCGATCTGCCGCCCGAAATCATTGACCTTTATAAACGCTCGCTACTGATCATTCAAACGCAGATCGACCGCGGCGGCGCGATCCTGGCGGCCAATGATTCGGATGTTGCCGAACGTGCGACCGATCATTACAGCTATCTATGGACACGCGACGGCGCGTTTGTCGCCAACGCGCTCGACCTTGCCAATTACCGTCATATCGTGCGGAAATTTTATCAATTTTGCGGCGAGATAGTTCACGAAAAAGGTTATTTTCTGCAAAAATACAACCCCGACGGAACAGTCGCATCGGGTTGGCACACATCCTGGAACAAATATGACGGGAATGCCCAGTTGCCGATCCAGGAAGATGAAACCGCGCTTGTCATATGGGCGTTGTGGCAGCATTACGCCAAATATCGCGACATCGAATTCGTCCATCTTTTATATCGCAATCTGATCGTCCGCTGTGCCGATTTTATGGTCGCGTTTCGCCACGCGGAAACAAATCTTCCCGCACCGAGCTGGAATCTGTGGGAAGACCGGCGCGGAATTCACACTTTTACGTGCTCTGCAGTCGTTGCCGGACTTCGGGCGGCGGCAAATTTTGCGTGTCTTTTCGCCGAAACCGAACGCTCGGAAAAATATACGGCGGCCGCCAATGAAATCACCGAAGCGATGCGGAAACGCCTTTACAGCAAAGAATTAGGCAGATTCCTGCGCGCTCTGCAATTTCAGAATGACGATCATTACGAAGCTGATACGACGATTGACGCTTCGCTTTTCGGCACGTTTTATCTCGGCGCGTTTGCGGCGGACGATGAAATGGTCGCAAACACGATGAAAGCCGTCGAAAAGCATCTCTGGATTCCAAACCGTGTCGGCGGCGTGGCGCGTTTTAACGACGACGGTTATATGCGGATCACCGACCAGGTGACCGGCAACGCTTGGTTTATTTGTACGCTCTGGCTGGCTGATTACCGCATCGCGATCGCTAAATCAAGGAAAGATTTGAAAGGTGCGCTGGAAATTTTGGAATGGACCGTCAAAAATGCGCTGCCATCGGGCGTCTTGGCCGAACAGGTCAATCCGCTCGACGGTTCGCCGATTTCCGTTTCGCCGCTGACGTGGTCACACTCGACATATGTCGCGACCGTGGTCAATTATCTAAAGAAGCTTGGCGAGCTAGCCGGTTAAATTATGGAGAGATACAAAACTTTTTTACCGCGCCTCGTCGCTTTGCTGATTGACAGTTTTATTATGCTGCCGATCGGAATTTTAGACGATTGGTTTCGGCAAGCCGAATTTTCCCCGCTGTTTTTCTACATTTGGATTCCGGTTTCGTCGCTCGTTTTTCCGGTTTATATGATATTGATGCACGCCTCTTGCGGGCAAACTCTCGGCAAAATGGCAATGAATGTCAAGGTTTTGGATTTATCGGAAGAACCGCTCAAATTCAAACAAGCGATTTGGCGCGAAACTCCGCAATTGGTTTTCAATATCTGGACGATCTTTCTCGGCATTGCTTTTTTGGGGCAATCGCCCGAAGCCGAAAATGTCAAAATGTATTTCGGCGTGTTTGGAACTTTCGCAATAATTTGGGGGTTGGCGGATATTGTGACCTTCTTTTTGAACGATAAAAAACGTGCTTTGCACGATTTTATTGCCGGAACTGTGGTCGTAAAAACGAATTAACAAATTGAAGCCGATGTTTATGAAAACTTTAAAACTTCTGAAATAATGGATAATTGATATTTGATAATTGATAAATCGGGAGAAAATTATGAAAGAGAATATTTTGCTTGAAAAATCTTATCAGTTTGCTTTACGAATAGTTAAACTCTGTCGTTTTTTGAATGACGAAAAACACGAGTTTGTGCTTTCAAAACAAATTCTTGTTTCGGGAACTTCAATCGCCGCGCAAATCGAAGAAGCCCAACAAGGCGAAAACCGCGCCGATTTTCTGCATCAGCTGGCAGTTGCCAACAAACACGCGTTCAAAACAAATTTTTGGCTGAGGCTTCTTCACGATAGCAATTATTTGAGCGAAAAGCAGTTTGAATCTCTTCTGGAAGATTGCGAAGAAATTCAAAAAATCTTAGTTTCAACACTCAAAACAACCAAAAAAACTTTAGAAAATTGAAGAACTCTTTATCAATTATCAAATCTCAATTATCCATTATTTCAGAAGTTAGAAAAACAAAATGCCGCGAAACTGGACAGAAAGCCGTTTGCAAAATTTTATCACGAGCGAGATCGAAGAATCTCTGACGCTCGAATACAAGAGTGCCGAAGCGCTCGACCGCAACGAAACGAAGAAAAAGGAAATAACGAAAGACGTTTCGGCGATGGCAAATTCGGCGGGCGGCGTAATCGTGTACGGAATTCGCGAATTCGATCAGGAAAACAAACGCCATTTGCCTGAACGCATTACGCCGGTTGACCGCCGCGCGTTTCCGCGTGAATGGGTCGAGCAGATCATTCAGGGAATTCGGCCGCGCATTGACGGCATTATCATTCATTCCGTAAATTTGAATTCAAGCGAAACGGATGTCGCATTTGTTATCGAAATTCCGCAGAGCAACACGGCACATCAGGCAAACGATCATCGTTATTACAAACGCTTTAATTTCCAAGCCGTACCGATGGAAGATTATGAGATCCGCGATGTGATGTTTCGCGAACAAACGCCGAACATCGTGCTGAATTTTTTGATTGAAATTAATCACGAAGCACAAAATCTGGTGATTCAAGCGCAAAACAACGGTTCGGCGTTCGCGCAGTATGTCGCGGTTTTTCTTGATGTGCCGGTGCCGATTCTGAAAACGATCGAACACAAGCTGAACGTCAAAGACGGCGGCAGATTTTATCGGCATCGGCTGACAAATCTCAATCAGGAATACGCCGACGAACAATTTAAGTCAAACTTTCCGCTTCTGCGCAGTATGTCAATGAACTGGAAAATTCCGCTCGGCGCAAATTTTGACGCAGTCCGGGCGCAGGATCCGCCGATCAAGTGGAAGATCTACGCCGACAACGCAGTGCCGAAAGAAGGAAAGATCGCGCTTCAAGAAATCGAAATTGTTGATTTGAGAAAAACACGAAATCAGACGTAATATTTAGACAATAATATGGGAAGGGCAAAAATTTTAGCGACTCTTGGTCCTGCATCAAACGATCAGGAAACCATCGAAAAACTTATCGAAGCGGGATTGAACGCGGTGCGAATCAATATGTCGCACGGAAACGTGGACGACCACACTGAATCAATCCGCAAGGCGCGGGCGGCCGCCGCCAAACTCGGCAAACCGTTGGCGATCCTGGTTGACCTTTCGGGGCCGAAGATCCGCACCGGTACACTTGAAAACAAAGAACCTGTTTTTCTCCAAGACGGTTCGACATTCGTCATTACCTCCCGCCCGATCGAAGGCAATGTCCGCGAGGTTTCGACCAATTACGACGAACTGCCGAAAATCGTTCAAAAAGGGGCGAGAATTTTACTTGACGACGGCGCAATTTCGCTCGAAGTTATTGAAACCAATGAGGAAAAAGTCTTTTGTCGGGTTGTTCGCGGCGGGTGGCTCAATGAACGCAAAGGCATCAATCTGCCCAACACAGCCTTGCCGATTCCTTCTTTGACAAAAAAAGACCGCATCGATCTGGAATGGGCAATGGGACAAAATGTTGACTACATCGCGCTTTCTTTTGTCCGCAAAGCCGAAGATTGCCGGGAAGTCAAAGAGTTGATTAAAAAGCTCAGCCGCCGAAAATTGGGACGCGCTTTGCTGGTTGCCAAAATCGAAAAAGCGGAAGCGATCGAAAATCTCGACGAGATCATCAAAGCCACCGACGGACTGATGGTTGCCCGCGGCGATTTGGGCGTCGAAACAAGCGTCGAACTCGTCCCGGTTTATCAAAAACGCATCATTCAGGAAGCCGTCGCCAACGATAAATTTGTGATTACCGCAACTCAGATGCTGCAGACGATGATTGATAATCCGTTTCCGACTCGCGCCGAAGCGTCGGACGTGGCAAACGCCGTCTGGGATGGAACTGATGCCGTGATGTTATCGGCCGAAACCGCGAGCGGAAAACATCCGCTTGAAGCGGTCAAAACAATGGCGCGGATCATTGATTCCGCCGAAACCGTCAAGCCCAAATATCTGAGAAAACCGATAAAGTTTTCGCAAAAGCCGTCCGTCAGAACCTCGCAGGCACTCTGCAAAGCCGCCGTTTACGCCGCCCAGGAAATGAAGATCGAAAAGGTCGCCGTTTTTACCGAATCGGGTTTGATGGCGCGCCGTCTGTCGTCGTTTCGTTCGGGTTTACAGACTTTCGCTCTCACGACATCTGAAGATGCGCGAAACCAGTTGGCGTTGATCTGGGGCGTGATTCCCTTCTATCACGAAGACTTAAATATATCAGAAGAAACACCGGATTTTGGCGAAAGAACGATGTTTGATTTGCTTAACGCGAGTTCGACGACGACCGAAGAAATGCTGAAAACCGGCGAAGACACCCTGCTTGAGGCAAATGTCATCGAACCCGGCGAGACCATAATTATGATGGCCGGACGGCTTTCAGGTCTCGGACTTTCGAGTTCCGTCATCGTCCGCACCATCGGCGAAGACACGCCGCACCGTTAATTATTTTTGATGATATTTCGACGGCAGGTTTTCGCGTCCCCAGCGAAGAGTTTTGCTCATCCAGACAAGCTCGTCGAGAAAGGCTTTGGTGCGGTTTTCATAAGCCTTTTCGTCAATCAAGTTGCCGTCATCGTCAAAAAGCGTCTGGACACGCGGAAAATTCAGATCTGAAAAAGTGACGGCGAGACCGAGTTCGCGGACCATCGGTACAAGCGCTTCGATGACGCGCACGCCGCCCCAAACCTGCGCCGAAACTCCGGCCAAAGCGACCGCTTTGTGAATATATTCGGGCAGCAGCAGATCCAAAACTGATTTCAAAGTTCCCGGATAACCGTGATTG
This sequence comes from Acidobacteriota bacterium, assembly GCA_031362765.1. Classification (GTDB taxonomy): domain Bacteria; phylum Acidobacteriota; class Blastocatellia; order Pyrinomonadales; family Pyrinomonadaceae; genus JAFDVJ01. The sequence goes on from JANLTD010000552.1 coordinate 7,099, forward strand.
TATTCCGGCGCGACGATCACCAGACCGTCTGCGCGAATGATCGCATCGCGCCATTCGGGAAAATCTTCCTTGATCTCCATTCCGTAATGATCTTGCGGAAGGCGAAAATCACGGACGTCGAAAAGCCGTGTTTCGATCTCGCTGGCGCGTTCCTCCATTTTCCGCAAAAGCCATCGGGCGACCGTCTCGCTCTCGCGTCCTTTGCGCGGCGTTCCCAGCAAGATCGGCAGAAATAATTTATCCTTGCTCATAATTTTTCAATTCCCACGCCTTTGAATTTTATTCCCTATAATTGATACTAAGGAACGTGTAAATAATAAGCGATAACGATATAAATAAAAAACTAACGCTTCAGAATCGGGTTACTGCCCGACTTTCGCGAATCGTCGGACGGTAGCCCGACTCTGAACCAACAAGGATTGTTATAAGTTATTTTTTACATGTTCCTAAGTTTTTGATTGTCGAATTTCAAAAGATAAGTTTGTTAAAGTTGTTTTTTATGGCTTACCGCAAAACCGCCGAAACCGAGGAAATTCTTAAGACGCTCGAAAAAGATATGGAGAAAACCGATTTTGAGCGGATCCGCTGTCCGTTGTGCAATTGGTCGCCAGATGCTTCAAGCCGTTGGTGCTGCGCCGATGCCGACGCGCCCGAATATTTTTACGGCGGCTGCTATACAAATTGGAACACCTTTGAAACGCGCGGGAAATGTCCGACCTGCGCGCATATTTGGCGCTGGACTTCGTGTTTGCGCTGCGCTCAATGGTCGCCCCACGAAGATTGGTATGCGAAAAACGATCTGTAAAAAACTATTCCGATTTTGAAAGTTCCGCTCTGAGATAAACAGCGATGTCTTTGATAAATTGATGTACCGAGGCTTCGGCGATGCGATGGCCGACAACCGCGTCAATGACACTGCCAAGCACGCCGAGCGGCGGTTCGTAGTTTCCCGACAGATCGAGTTGGGTTTCCGTTGCGGTCAATGGATAAACGAGAAGTTCAGCCTTCATAAACGGAAAGAGACGCGGCATTTTGGCGGCTTCCCATTCCAATTGAATACGCGTCATCGGCGGCGTTGAAATGTTTTTCGGCTGGTCTTCGACGGATTTGACCGCGATCGAAATATCCGTGCCGACCTCGATTCCGGCGATATTGACATGCAGTTCGGAAGCGACGGTTTGTGCGCGCAGTGCGGCAACCTTGGTCGCATTGCGAAAGACGGTCAGCGCCTCTTGACTCAATTTTTCGCGCACCGTTTCGTAAGGACGATTTATGTAATCATAGACACGAATTGTTTTAGCTTTACTCACAAAAACTCCTCTCTCAATCGAAATTCAATTCTTTTTGAAACTCTTTTTATCGCGCAACCTGATATAAGTATAAGCCTAAAATCAATTTATGAAAAACAAGGATCAAGGCTTTTCATAACCTGCGGCGCGAAGTTTCAATTCAAGTCCGTTCGGATTTTCGGTAAAAAATAACCCGCCCTCGCGTTTTGAGTTTGAAGGCGCATAGGAAATGCTCGCCGAACTCGTTTCGATCTCCTTTTCGCCGTTCAACAGTTTTCCTTCAATCGTGACCGCCGCCGCGTTCGATCCGCCTTTGTTTTCGAGCGAAAATTTGACCAGAAAACCGCCTTCGACCGCCGCCACCGATTCTTTTTGTACGGTCAGGATCGGCGGCTTATCAGTCTGATTGATTGCGCTCTTGAGCAGAAATCCGATCGAGCCGATAACCAAAATCGCGCCGATCAACGCAATGATCCATTCGAGCGCGGGCGTATTTTCGATTTGATTCTTTTCGTCCGAAACGTCTTTTTCAGTCCTTTTCTCAGCCATCAATTTTCTCCGATCCTACAAAATCAAACGCGCTGCCGCCGCGCCAAGCGCTGCCGGAAAAGCCATCACAACCGTGATTTTCGCCATGTTTTCCGCACTCAATCCGTCCGTGTGCCCGAATGTCCAGACAAGATATAAACCGATCAGCAAAGCCAGTGCGTAACCGACGACCGTGAACCGCAAAAAAACCTTCCATTGAGAATCGCCGCCGTGCGTGTGCTGTCCGCGAAATTCCACTTTATAAACAAAAGCGTGCATTATCATCATCGTAAAAATCGCGAGAATAATCACGTGCGCGTCGG
>JANLTD010000700.1:0-8452 GCA_031362765.1 Acidobacteriota bacterium
GATCAAGGCTTGAGCCAAAATCAGTTTTTAAATCATTCCATTTTGCTTTAGCCAAACATTAATTAGGCTAAAGCAGAGCGGAAAATAATTATTTATCAGAATTCGGCTTAAGCCTTTTGATGTCTTCAACTTAACCCACTAGCTAATGGTCTTTGAGAAAATAATCCGACAAAACGTAGAACAGGCTGTTAGCCTGTTCAAACAGACTAACAGTCTGTTTTACGTTTTTTCATCAAAATCTTTTGTCGGATTTGATTTTCAAAGACCATACGCTAGTGGCAATTGATTATGACTGAGGCACGAATTATTTACAGCATCTAACTTTTTACTGAGGCATTACATTTTCTAATCTGTGACCGCGTTATAAGCAACGCGGTCACAGATCGCTTCTAAACGATATTTATTTTTATGTGCTTGCCGACCACGAAATCCCCGTTAGAACCGATTCTTTCAAATAGAATTTCGATCTTGCTGAGGAAATAAAATAACCGGCGAGATGTGACAGGCGTTCAACCCCACACGTCGCCGGTTTTGATTGATTATTGAACAGGTTCGTTGCGGATCGGCAAAGACGTTAGATATTTTTATCTGTTCCGGTCACTGTCTCATTTCCGGGCTATCCGTTTGAAGTCGCCAATCCCAAATCCCAAATCCCAAGCTGGCTTTATTTCACGGCTCCGGTGCCTCCTCCGTTTTTGCGGGTCGGGCGTTTGCGGTCCGATTTGCGCGTGCCGCCCGCTTTTTCGTATTCGTTGCTGTCTTTGCCGTATCTCGACTCGACGCCTTTCAACGCCCGCGAGTTCAGATCGTTTAAGGCCTCGACAAGTGCATCCACCCGGTTCGATTTTTCATCCGCATTCGAGATCATCGTGTTGTATTCGCTGACCTCGTCCATCACCGCGCGGATCGAAGCCTGCAATGCTGCGACCGACACTCCGTTGCCCAAATCCAGAGTTTCCTCGATGGAAACCAACCCATTGACCCGCTGTTGTGCGCTTTCCACTTCTCGCGGGATCGCTCGTCTTTGTCTTGACATATAAATTTACCTGCTTTTTAGTTTTTAACTAATCTGAACGTTAATTCCTCACCCGTGAATTAACAAACGTCTTTAGCAAAAATGTTTTGGGAAAAATTAAAGTTAATTTTTCACAAGTAAAAATAGCCTTTCACGCGCCTTCCAACAATTTTGGGAAAGTGAAAAACGAGAATCCGAAACCTCGAATGTCTTTTCCAAAACCCTGAAAGTCTTTTCCAAAACCTTGAAAGCTTTAACCAATACCTCAGAAGCTTTAACTAAAACCTTGAAAGCTTTAACCAACACCACGGAGTTGATTTGTAAAACCTCGGAAGTTTTAACCAAAACCTCGGAATTGATTTCCAAAACCCTGGAAGTCTTTTCCAAAACCTCAGAAGCTTTAACCAATACCTCGGAAGCCTTAACCAAAACCCTGAAAGCTTTAACCAAAACCTCAGAAGCTTTAGCCAAAACCCCGGAAGAGTTTCCGAAGTTTGGAAAAGAGTTCGACGGTTTTCCGAAAAGAGTTCCGGGGCGGCGGGTTCGCTGTTTTTCAATACCTGAAACTAAAAAAGGAAAACTGCGGATAAGAAATCGGAAGAACGGAAAAAGAGTTTGGGAAGTCTTTCTTAAAATTGCGACGCCCGCGCAAATAAATTGTGCTTCCCCGAAGAATCGGCGAAGCACAATTTATTTTCACGATCTTTCAAAGGGAACGAAACCTTCGTAAAGGATTTCGCGCTCATTTTACCCGCCGCGCAGAAATATCCATCCGGCAAACATTTTGCCGCCCTTTTCGGATGATCCCGCGCCGTCTATTCTAAAAGTCTCTTGACGAAAACTTTAATAAAAAGACGACTTTCGTCAGATGCTACATCTTTTGGATCATCACGATGACCATCGCTTTATCGCCTGCCATACGGTTGTATGAAACCCAGTATCCGGCCGCTTGATATTTCATCATTTTGAAGATCGAACCGTCGGGTTTTGCCTCCATCTGGGCGGTATTTCCAAAAACATCGGCAAATTGCGGCGGTGTCGGATGCAGCGCGTCAAAGACGACCGAAATGGTTCGCACTTTCTTTTCGTTATCAAAGAGAAACTGCGCATTTTCCATCTCTGAAAAAACGTAAAAGACTCCCTCGGCATCTTCGGACTTCGGTACGCCAAGCTTGGCAAGAACTTCGTCGGCGGTCGTGCCGATGCCGACGCCTTTGTAATTTTGCCAGGCAGGCAGATTATCTCTTTTGATGACAGTTTTTTGGGCATTGATGCCGTACGCGAAAACGCAGATGATAATTTGCAGGAAAACGGCAATACGAACGGGAGAAACAAATTTCGAAAAGATTTTACTTGTCTTGGTTAACATTGTCTGCACCTCCTTAAAGGTCTCAAAATATATAAGAGCGTATGATAAAACTCACTATTTCCCACCCTTGCTCGTTTATAAAACTATCCGTTGCCAAGCAAATACAGATTTAGGTTAATCCCGTTTTATTCGCATTGCAAGAGTTCAATTAACGACTTCGGCACTATTTATTAGTTAGATTTTTTAATATTTCCGAAAGATTGGTTTGCTATTGCCGGACAAAAGGTGCACAGTAAATACTGTTAATCCTTCTCTTGCATCGGTTTTTCCGGTGCGCTCGTCAAAGACGGTTTTTTGGGTAAGTTAAGGGAGTAGGTTCGCTTATAATTACAGAAGTCGCTCTTGAATTTTTTGAGCATCCGAAATCCGAACTCTTCGTTGCTGACCGTTTTTCTCCGAAGTCCAACTCGATTCGACACTTCTTTTGAAATTCCCTGCGGGGAAAAAGGAAAATACTATTATGTCAATGAAACTTTATGTCGGAAATCTTTCCTTCAGCACATCGGTCGAAGATTTGGAAAAAGCCTTCGGCGAAATCGGAACGGTTGATTCAACCAATATCATCGAAGACCGCGAAACCGGTCGTTCACGCGGCTTTGGATTCGTCGAAATGTCGTCAAAAGAAGACGGCGACGCAGCGATCACCAAATTGAACGGTACGGAACTGAACGGTCGTGAACTGCTCGTCAACGAAGCCAAACCGCGTGAAAATCGTGCGGGCGGCGGCGGCGGCGGACGCGGCGGATACGGCGGCGGCGGCGGTGGACGCTACTAAGAACTTTTGAACATCTCCACAATGCAAGAGACAAAAAGCCTTCGGCGATTGCCGGAGGCTTTTACTTTTTGCGCAAAGTTTTTAAATATTGTCCGGCTTCTTCGAACGCGGCATCGCGCCCTGTTTGAATGTCTTTCAGTGTCAAGGAAACAATCCGGTCAGGCGTTACGCCTTTGCCTTCCGGTGTTTTCCCGCTTGGCGTGATAAATCCGAATTCGCTGAGACTCAGATCGCCGCCGCCTTTGAGTGACTTGTAATCAAGAAAGCCGAGCACGCACCCGCACGAATTTGTGCCAAAAACGACTGCACGTTTTTGTTCCTGCAACGCGCCGGTGAGCATTTCCGACGTGCTGGCAGTGCCTTCATTGACCAAAATAACGAGCGGCCGCGCAAAAAGTTGTTCATCTTTTGCGCCGGCTTCGAGAATCATCGGCATTTCGGGAATTGGCGGTTTGCCGGTTCGCGTCACGAGCCGGGCGATCGTGATCTTTTCATTCAAAAAAAATCCGGCGATGCGCAGACCGACTTCGCCGTCGCCGCCGCCATTGCCGCGCAAATCCAGGATCAATCCGGATGCGTCTTTGAAAGCCTTTAAATACAATTTGATCTGCACTTCGATCTCTTCGTCAAACTGGCTGAATTTGATATAGGCGATGCCCGACGGCAGAAGCTGTGCGGAAAACTGCGGTTTCGTTGAAACAACGCGCCTTTCAAGCGCAAATTTCCTATTTTCGCCGGACTCATTGGATAGTTCGAGATTCAGAATCGTGCCCGGTTCTCCTGTCAGGATCTTTGAAAAAACACGCATCGCCGTGGCTCGTTCCGAAGAAGAAACCCCAACCGCGAGACGCGCTTCGGCGATCGCTTTTTTGATCGGCCGGTTATTGACCGAACGCACGATCATTCCCGCTTTAATACCGGAACGCGCCGCTTCGGAATCAGGAGCGACACTGAAAATTACCGTTTCGCCTTCGATCTCTTTGATACTGAGACCGACACCGCCGCGTTTTTGCCTCTTTCGTTCCTGGCTTTGGAGTGGCGAAAAAACCCGCGTGTGCGAATCGCGCAGTTCGCCCGCCATCTGGTCGAGCAATGTGTAAAAATCTTCATCTTTGGAAACATTTTTGAGCCGCGCCGAATATTTCTTTTTAACCGCTGCCCAATCCACGCCGTTAAATGAAGCGTCGTAATATTTTTCGTTGATCGTCGTCCAAACCTGTTCAAAGATCTCGGCGCGTTCTTTGATGTTGGTTTGCGCAGAATATGAATTTGCACAGAAAATCAACAGCGCAAATATCCAAACAATGCGGTTTTGAACGTTTAAAAATTTGATCTTCATAGATGTTTTGAGAATCAGCGGCGCAAGACGGGTTGTTTTTCTTTCAAATGCTGCGTCGTGTCTTCGATCACGGAAGAAAACACCTGATTCGATTCCGGCAAAACGAGTTCATTGGTCGCGGCGCTGAGCTCATTTATATGCGAATCGAGTTCGCGCTGACTCTCGGCTTCTTTCGATTTGTCCGAAACGTCTTTTTTCGGCACGGTCAGCAGCATTCCGTTGAGGAAAAAACTGAGCCCGATGAAAAATGTGATAAGACCGAGACCGGCGACCATAAAGATGTCCTTCTCATTCACAAAAACCGTCAGGATCGTAAAAGCGATCGCGGTGCCGAGACCGATCCCGGCGATCAGCGTCCCGACGCGCATCCGCCGGAGCCGTTTTTCTTCGGGTGATTCAAGAAATTTTTCGATCTCCGGCAGCACATTTTCGGCAACGATCTTCAGATCTTTCGCCGTTTGTGCGTCCCGGATCTTGAAGGCAAAAGCGCGTCCGATCTCTTCGCGTGCCGTCTCAGCCGATGCCGTGATAATGTCCGGCATTTCCAAAACTGCTCGTGCCGAACGCAGATCCGTTCCGCACGCGCGGCAAAATTGATTGAATTGTTTTTCTTCGATTCCGCATCCCGGACAAAACATATTTTTGGCAGTTCTCCTTAGTGTCTGAATTTTACCCTGAAATCAATCATAAAACCATACGCCCCGAATTTTGTTTTAGTTCGGCAATTCAGATCTGTAATATTTTAAAAACTTGCCGATTTTTGCGGGAATACGCTTGCAAGTAGCTGTCAAACCGTGCAATATTGTTTTTGTTAATCCTTCTCTTGTGCATCAACGGTGATGCGCCCGACAGACAGAGTTTCTTTTGACGGCGTTATGGATAGTTCGGGAGCAGGCAGTTTTTTATAGGTTACAGAAGTTGCTTTCTCAAAAGCATCCGAACGCGATACTTCGTCAGACTTACCGTTTCCCGAAGACCAATCCCGATTTCGACACTTCTTTTTATGTTCCCGGCGTTACGGCGAACAAAGGATAATTAATAAACAAATGAAACTTTATGTAGGAAACCTTTCCTTTGGTACAACCAGCTATGATTTAGAAGAATTGTTCGGTCAACTCGGTACGGTTCAATCGGCAAATATCGTCGAAGACCGCGATACGGGTCGTTCGCGTGGCTTCGGTTTTGTCGAAATGTCGTCAAAAGAAGAAGGCGAAAACGCAATTGCCGAGCTCAACGGTAAAGACCTTGACGGACGCAGCCTGACGGTCAACGAAGCCAAACCGCGTGAAAATCGCACGGGCGGCGGCGGTGGTGGTGGTCGTGGCGGATACGGCGGCGGCGGCGGCGGTCGTGGCGGATACGGCGGCGGCGGCGGCGGTCGCGGCGGCAGCGGCGGCGGTGGCAATCGCGGCGGCGGCGGCGGTGGCGGCGGTTCGCGCTGGTAAGACGCGCAAATTTATTGCAAAGAGAAAAGCCTTCGGCAAATGTCGAAGGCTTTTTCTTTGTAACGAATTTTGGGACGTTTTTAATTGAGCCAATAATGCACGAGAGTTCAACATTAAAAATGCATGCGAGTTCAACATTAGAAATGTCGGATTTAGTCGGTGAAACCGACGATCTATTCATAGCCCACAGTGCAAACTGTGGGGAAAAGTAATTTGAGGTAGCGAGCCATTGAAAATGGCGGCATACAAATTATGTCGCCATTTTCAATGGCTTGAAATCATCATCAAATCTTCCCACAGTTTGCACTGTGGGCTATGAATACGTCACCGTCTTCGACGGTTTATATCGAATTCACGTTAATTGGTTTATGAAACGATGAAAAACGCCTTAGACGAGCGTTTATGAGATTGCTTTAGTTTGAAAGTTTTACTTTTGAGGTTTAATTTTTAACCTTCCGTTTAAAAATTCAATTCCAGATTTGTTCGTTTTACTTCTTTGTCCGTTATCATCAATTAAAATATTGCCTTCAAGTTCAACAGTTTTTGACTTTTTATTAAAACGTATAAGGTCAGCAAGTATAGTTTGATTATCAAAAGTCAGCGCGGCATATTTGTATTCGATAATTCCAGAGTCTGATTTTTGTTCTTTAACCTGAATGATTATATCTAAAGAAGCATCATCAATATTTAATAAATCATATTTTGGTATTGAACCATAAGTAGTCTTGTCCCCATCCAGAGTAAGAAATGTAGAAACAATCCGAATTGCCGGATAAAGATTTATGGTTGTCGTTTTTCCCGCCTCAACGCGGAAACTTGCCCTCTTTATAGAATGCCAAATACCTTCTTTTGTAGTTATATTGTAAATTCCAGACGGCACATCAAATTCGTATTCTCCGCTTTCTGAATTTGGATGAACTGACCGTTTTATTTCTTTACCTTCAATGGAAACTTCTATTTCAAGAATTATCGCTTCCCTACTTGAATCGTAAACTATGCCTTTAACTTTCCCGCTTGAAATAGTTGTTGATTGAGCTAATAAAAATTGACAAGTGAGAATAATTACGACGAGAGCGCAAACAAATTTACTCATATTTTTCAAGAATTGTATTATATTCTTGGATGTTCCAAAATGGTTTCAAAAAGGGTCGTTTTTGAGACTGTTAAATTATATCACCACAAAATTAGGGCATTACTCTTTGCAGTAAATTCTTTTCAAATCAATTTCTTGCGCGTTTGTTTGACGATTTTCGGTTTGGGTTTCGGTTTTGGCGGGACGAAGCTTTCGATTTGGGTTGGGGATTTTTGAGATTCGGTGAGCGATCTTTTGATCTCGAATGCTTTGCCGACCGCGAGCTTGCCGTCAATGAAAATATCTATCCGGTAATTTCCAGCCGTCCAGACTTTGTCGGGTTTGCCTGTAAAATTAACGAGATCTTGTTTGCCGTTGGTTTTATAGCTGACGGTAATGACTTTAGTTTCCGCCTTGACACCTTTGACGTCAACCGCGACAAAATTCATTTTGACGGTTGCCGGTGTGGTCGAATTGAGCTGCACGACACAGTAGATCGGAATGTCGGTCGTTAGAAAGTATTCGGCAATTTCGCCCGCTTCGCCTTTGCCGTCGTCTTTCGCGAGATGAATCTCTTGAACACCGACGATTTCGGGTTCGCGGGGCTTTTCTTCAAACTGAGCGAATGCACCCGAAGCAAAAATGAGACAAAGCAATGAAATAAATATAATTTTCATTTTAGGCGATTCCGAAACAATCGGTTTTTGACAATTTCCTGCCTGTATTGGTGCGCGAACTTTGGATTTAGTTGCACGAAGGACGCGAAAATTTATTTACATCTTCGCTTCGAAATGATTTCGAAGCCGTCTTAAAACTAAGAAATGGGACGCGGATTTGCACGGATTTCTTTTTATAATATCTGCCGATTTTCCGCCTAATTCACGCAAACCAGCGTCCTATTTCTTAGTTTCCAAACTGATTCTTAGTTTTACCTTTTGCCTTACTTTTTACCAGGCACGCGACCATTTGTTTCCTTTGTGGTCATCATCTCGAAGCGAAGAATCAACGCCCGCTTTCATTTCCAAAAGTCTCCCGACGAGCCAGAGCAGATCCGAAAGCCGATTTAGATAAGTAATAATCTGCGTATCGACATTTTCGCCCGATTCGTCCATCCGGACGACGCAGCGTTCGGCGCGGCGGCAGATCGTCCGGGCAATATCGTAAGCGGCAGCCGACGAAACATCGCCCGGCAGACTCCAATCCGACAAAATTCCTTCCATATTTTCGATGCGATTCACTTCTTCGGTCAGATGTTCGATCATTTCCGGTTCGACATATGGTTTCGGCGCGTCTTCAAATTTCGGATTCGCGACCGAACCCGCAACCAGAAATAATTCGCGCTGAATTTTTTTCGTCAGTTGGTTGATCTCTTGATCGCCGCAGATCGAACGCGCAAACCCCATCGCCGCACCCAATTCGTCAATCGTGCCGTAAGTC
>JANLTD010000723.1:0-4569 GCA_031362765.1 Acidobacteriota bacterium
TGGCATCATCGCGGACAACTTTCGGTTTATCTGCGTCTTAATGATATTCCGGTTCCCTCGATCTACGGTCCTTCGGCTGATGAAGGGCAGATGTAAAGTAAAAAGCCAAAAGATGAAACAAAAGCGATGAGTCGGACAAAGACTTGTCGCTTTTGTTTTATGCCGAAAAATGCGAAAATAACTGTTTGATTTTGCTCAAATGACAAATTCTGAACTACTCGAAAAACTTTTTACCGGCGACACCCGAAGCGTCGCACGGGCGATCACGAAGGTCGAAAACAGTACGCAGGATTCGGCGGAATTGATGAAAGCCGTTTTTCCGCGCACGGGCAACGCGCTTGTTATCGGCATCACGGGCGCGCCCGGCGCGGGAAAATCTTCGCTCGTTGATAAGCTGGCTTTTTATTACAAGGACAGAGGCGAACGCATCGGCATCATCGCGGTTGATCCGTCGAGTCCGTTTTCGGGCGGCGCGATCCTTGGTGACCGCATTCGTATGTCAACACTCGGATTAGACAAAAACGTTTTTATCCGTTCGATGGCGACGCGGGGCAATCTCGGCGGACTCTCGCGCACGACCGTTGATGCGGTTGCTATTTTGGACGCCGCCGGATTTGATAAAGTGATCGTCGAAACGGTCGGCGTCGGGCAGGACGAAGTCGAGATCGTCAAAACGGCTGACGTTTCGGTCGTCGTGCTCGTTCCGGGAATGGGCGACGACATTCAGGCGATCAAGGCGGGAATTATGGAGATCGGCGACGTTTTCGTGATCAACAAAGCCGACCGCGAAGGCGTTCTCCGCACCGAAAAAGAACTCGAAGCGCTATTATCCTTGGCTCATCGCCCCGATTTCTGGCATCCGCCGATCATCAAAACCATCGCGACCGAATCAAAAGGCATCGAAGATCTGTCGAAAGCCATCGAAAGCTATTACGAGTTTCAAAAATCAGGCGAGAATTTAGAGCGAAGAAAAGCGATTGCCAAATGGAGACTGCTTGAACTCCTTCAGGAACGACTTCTAGCTGATGTTTTGAATCGCAACGGAACGGGCGAAAAACTCGACCGATTAGCCCAGGAAATTGCGGAAAAGAAAACGAATCCGTATTCGGCAGTTGAAGATATTTTGAATCAGGCAGTTTCCGAGTAAAATCACTTTGAAATCCGTGAAAAGCTGTTTGAAAAGTCGGAATTGAAAGTAAAGATAATAAAATGGGACGCGGACAAACACGGATTAGGCGGATTTTCGCCGATATTATTAAAAGAAATCCGCGAAAATCCGCTCAATCCGTGTTTGTCCGCGTCCCATTTCTTAATTTTAAAACAGCTTCTGAGAGGTTAATATGAAAGCGACAATTTTACTTTTATGTTTGATGAGTTTCGCGCCGTTGGTTGTTCAGGCGCAAAAATATAAACATAAAACCGAAGCCGAATTGGCGCAAATGACGTCGGCACAGCTTGCTGACGACTATGTCAATGAAAAAATTTATCACGACTTCAATCTGGACGACGATCAATATTGGGTAATCATCCAGCAATTCAGAAAAGACGGAGCAAAGGCACTGCCGCGTATCATCAAGATCATCAATGAATACGATCCGACAAAATCTACCGGTCGGAACGGAAAAAAGGGCGAACGTTTCGACGCAGCGGTTGATTTACTTGAGGATCTCGACGAGAACGTCGTGCGTCTTCGCGGCACTACAGACGGTCGCCGTGCGATAACGTCGCTCGACCGCGCAATTGAGTTGATGCGCAAGACGGGGTATGCGGAAAGGGACGAATATGACCGGAAGCGGCACGACCGGTTTGCTCCTTCAGTAACTGCTCTCAAATACCAAAAAGGACTTAGATTGGTAGATGACATGGTTCAAGATACGTTGCGAATTGAGTATCGGATTGTTTTGTCGGATGCCGAATTATCAGAGTTCGTTAGTTTTCTGATCGAGCAATACACCGATTATCCAGGTTGGAGCGAAAAGAAGCGCTATTTAGATGAAACAAAAATAAACGAGCTCGGATCTGCGATGCGGGTTAACCTTTTCGTCAAACCGGAACGCTTTCGTGAAGTTTACGCGGAGTTTAAGAAGACAAAATGAAAATCAATCATCTCGGGAATGCGACAAAAGGAATTATAAAAATATGAATAATTATCGGTTTTCGGTCATTGTAGAAAAAGATGCGGACGGCTATTTTGCTTCTTGCAATGAACTTCAAGGTTGCTACACGCAGGGCGAAACATATGAAGAAGTAATTGAAAATATAAAGGATGCGATTTCGCTTCACGTTGAAGACCGAATCGAAGCGGGCGAAGAAATTCGCCAATCACAAGCCGTTAGTTTGACTTTGATGGATTTGGCGATATGAGCGAAAAAGTGCCGCGAGTGACCGCTTTGGATATTATTAAAGTGTTGGAGAAATGCGGCTTTGTTCTGACACGTCAAAGCGGAAGTCATAAAATTTACAAAAACGATGCGGGCAGACGCGCAACGGTTCCATTTCATTCAGCGAAAATTTTGCATCCGAAAGTTTTGAAAAGTATTATGAATGAGGCAGATTTAAGCATCGAAGATTTGAAAAGATATTTATGAAAATCAATCATCTCGGCATTGCGACAAAAAACATTGCGGAAGCGCTCAAGTTTTGGGAAGACGCTTTAGGACTCGAAAACGTGCACACGGAAACGGTCGAAGATCAAAAAGTCCGTGTCGCGATGCTGCCCATCGGCGAATCAAGGATCGAATTACTTGAACCAACGGCGGAAGATTCGCCGATTGCAAAGTTTTTAGAGAAACGCGGCGGCGGCATTCATCATATCGCGGTCGAAACCGATGACATCCATAAGGCACTCGCGAAACTAAAAGCGGAAGGCGCGCGTTTAATAGATGAAACCCCAAGAATCGGGGCGGAAGGCTGTCTGGTCGCGTTTGTGCATCCGGCGTCAACGGGCGGCGTTTTATTGGAACTGGTGCAGGAAAATAAGCAATAATAATTGTAATAAAGCGTAAAAAGCGGATTTTAGATTGAATTATTAGAAATTTCAGTTAAAATTCATTTTTCGCATAAGAAATCGAATATATCAAAAGTGAGGATTTAAAATCTTGAGTAGTTTAACAAAGTCAGTAATTTTATTAGGCGTTATCTTAGCAATCGGTGCAAGTCTCGTCATTTGGAAAAACAAGACGGGCGGTGCGCACAGCAGCAGCAGCAGCGAAGTTGTCTTCAATAAGATGACAAAAGAAGAAATGGAACTTCTGCTGAAAGATGCCAACCCGATGATGCTGAAGAAATTGGCTGAGGATCCGGAGATGAAGAAACAGCAGCTCGAAAGCATCAAACAGCTTCTCGCGCTCGCCAGCGAAGCTCAAAAGGACCCGGCAGTCAACGACGCGAATACGAAAAAAGCTCTGGAGATCATTGACGCCGTCATTTGGGCGCGGACCTACGACCAGACAATTAACAAAGACAAAGGTCCGATGCCTCCGTTCGGTTTTATTACCGAAGATCAGATCAAGGAATTTTACGGTGAAGGCGACGGCACAAATGCCGAACAAAAACGTCACGCGACCGAATTTCAGGAATTTCTCGACGTTCAGCTAAACTTCGCCCGTAAAAACAAAGCGGTTCCTGATGACCAAGAGCCGTCGGAAGAAGAAATAACCCAGATGAAAGGCGAATTCGCCAAGATCAAGATCTACGAAGCAGAAGCGAAAGCCAAGTCAAAGGCCGGCGCACCCGAACTCGGCGAAGATTTCGAGAGAAAGGTCGCGCTGCAGAGCAAATTACAGCAGGCGCAGTTTTTGTCGCGGATGTATTCGACCGATGTTTTGGCTAAAAAGGCGGAAGTCACCGAAGAGGACATCCAAAAATACTTGGGCGAACATCCCGAACTCAACACGACGGAAACGAAAAAAGCAAAAGGCAATGAAATTTTGGATCGCTTGAAAAAAGGCGAAGATTTCGCAGCACTTGCAAAAGAATTTTCCGACGATCCGGGAAGTAAGGAAAAAGGCGGTTTGTACGAAGGTCAGACGGAAGGCGGCGGTTTTGATAAAACATTTGAAGCAGCGGCACTCGCACTCGAACCGGGAACATTCACACAGGAACTGGTCGCGACTCCGTTTGGTTTTCACATCATCAAACTTGAGAAAAAAGGCGAAACCAAAGACCAGACGGGACAGGTCAAGCGAAGTTACGACGTTCGCCATATTCTTTTTTCGACAATGGTCAAAGATCCTGAAAATCCGACGGCGCGTGAAATGCCCGTCAATGATTTTATTAAGTCAAAACTCGGAGAAGAAAAAGAAAAGAGAGTTATGGATGAGATCATCGCCAGAAACAATGTTACGGTCGAAGACAATTTTGTAATTCCGGCAGTTTCCGAAGAACAGATGCAGGAAATGATGAAGAAGCAAATGCAGCAGCAGCAACAGCAAATGCCTCAGCAAATGCCTCAGCAAATGCCTCCGACTTCGCAAACCGATTCGACAAAACCGTCGAAGGACGCGAAAAAACCTGAAACGAAAAAACCTGAACCCAAGAAGAAGTAAGCAGTTGGCAGCGGCAGTTGCA
>JANLTD010000740.1:0-1707 GCA_031362765.1 Acidobacteriota bacterium
CGGTTTCTTTGACTTTTGCGGCAATTTTGACAAGCCAATTGGAAATTAATTTGAAGTGTTGCCTTTTCCGTCCTGTTCAATTCCCTCTTACATAAATCGCACTTTTCCCACGAAGGTAAATAACCGTTCAATTTCAAAAGCCAGAGTTCAAAATAAAAGATCATCGGCAAAAGCTTTTTCGGATTTTCATTCGAGGTTTCCAAACAGACCTTTGCCATTCGGTATAGTCTTTCGTTTGGGTCAGAGGGCGGTGCAAAATCGTTCAAAAGATCGACGATATATGTAAATTTTTGAAATAGTTCAGGGTCGGCGGCATTCCCAAAAAATGACCTGATTATTTCAGATTGTCTGATCGAAACCAATTCCCTTTCCTCTTTCTGGAAATAGGTCAGCCGCACGATCGAAAATGGCTCCAGGCTGCTGCCAAATTTACTTCTTAAACGTCTTGCACCTTTCGCGACTCCGCGGACAAGTCCGTATTCCTCGGTTAAAAAAACTACAATTTTATCGGCTTCTGCCAAACCATAGCTTTTTAAGACGAGACCTTCTGTTTCAATCAGTCCCATTATTTTTTACCAAGGAATAAAATAAAATACCCAGGCCAGCACCAAACTGATCCCGACAAACTGCCCAAATAATTTCAAACCATAGACGATGCGTTCTTTTGACGTGCCGGTTGAAAAAACCCCAAAAGCAATTGAAACAAGCAATGCAAAGGTAAATAAATAAGAAAAATGTATCATTTCTTTCTCCCCAAATGAATGTCAATCGCATCGATGACCGCCAGATAATTTATAAGTCCGGCGATCTCCAGGAATCGCCCGCCGTATTCGAAAGTTGCCCAGGCAGCGACATTCGGCGGCGGATTTTGCCATACCAAAAAGCTGATAATTGCCCCCAATCCGCTTCCTAAACGTCCAAGAACATTTAACAGGTACAGTAAAGACCCGTCTTTGAAACTAAAACCCGGATAATGCGCGCCGCCGCTAAGGATTGCGACGATAAACAAAGTCCAAAAAACAAGCCCAATGATGATCCCGCGCTTCCAACGCCTTTGTAAAAGATGTCCTGAGCCGGGGATAAACCACGAGATCAACCCAAGTATAAACGTATTGTCCATTAATTCCTCTTGTTATTTATTAAACCATTACTTTACCTGTCGGGGATCCAACAATTAAGTATATTTATTTTTTTTCTTTCTATTTGTTAGATTCATTGTAGTTATACATTCCAAGAATCTGCTTTAACTTTTCAATACAATAGATATTTTCCGCGTAGTTCCAAAAAGTCCGGAATTCCCGTATTGCAAAAGATTTTCACTTCTTCCCAACTCGCTTTTTGTTCAAACATCTCCCTGATTTTTGTCGTTCCGGCGATCACATCAAATGGATTTCTGTCATAAACATATTCGTACGGCGGATTTTTCCAATTAAAATCATTCGGATATAGATCAAAAGCCGTTTTGATCATTGCAATTCCCGTTAAGACCGAATCGAAAGTAATTCGGTCGGTGATATGTACGAATACCCCTCCGCAATTTTTCCCGGAGTGCTTTTGAAATGTCGGAATAAACTCGCACGGTCGAAAAATAACACCCTCAAAACCGATCGATGTCAATGCATCAGCATACGCTTTTGAATCGATGTATGGAGCGCCGACCATTTCAAAAGGTCTGGTTGTACCGCGTCCCTCTGAAACTCGCGTCCC
>JANLTD010000768.1:0-6791 GCA_031362765.1 Acidobacteriota bacterium
CGAAGCACGGGCGATTTCGGCTCTCAATCATCCTAATATCGTAACAATTTACGATGTCGGAAATGACGACAGAATCAATTTCATTGCGACCGAATTTGTCGAAGGAAAAACCCTCCGCGACCTTGTCGGCACAAACTTAAAGCTCAAAGATGTTCTCGCCATCATTTTACAAGCCTGCGATGCCCTTTCGGTTGCACATAATTCGCGAATCATTCACCGCGACATCAAGCCCGAAAACATTATGGTTCGCCCCGATGGTTATGTGAAAATTCTCGACTTCGGTTTGGCAAAACTGAGCGAGATTGATCTCAACACGATGAAGAATTTCACACAAACGGCAAAGGGGATCATCATCGGAACGCCTGCCTATATGTCGCCCGAACAGGTTTCGGATGAGGATGTTGACCATCGAACTGACCTTTGGAGCATTGGCGTTGTTCTTTATGAATTATTGACCGGCATCAATCCGTTCAAAAAAGAAAACCGGCAAGCCACATTTCAAGCAATTTTGTCTAGTGAACCACCGCCGCCAAGTTCGATAAATCCGGAGATCTCCGCCGAACTTGACCAAATCTTAGTGAAAGCATTGGAAAAAGATGCTGATTTGAGTTATCAAAACGCTTCGGATTTACGTGCCGACTTAAAGCGCGTCATACGCGAAATGGATTCTTCGCCGTCGTGGACAACTCGCAGCGCAGAATTGGAAAAAGGGAGGAAAAGCGAACGCGAAAAAAGGCGAAGCTATTTTATTTATGGCTTTACCTTTTTGCTTTTGCCTTTGATTGGTTTTGGCGTTTGGTTCTACATTGGACAATCAAAACCATCGCCAACCCGCGAAGCGAGCGAGTGGATTAACGCACGGAATTCACAATTGACCGATTCGCCATGGCTTGAAGGTTATCCGAGTCTTTCGCCTGACGGCAAAAACATCATTTTTGCCAGCGATTCAAACAATGACCGAAATATTTATTTGTTAAGGGTCGGCGGAAAAAGTCTGACAAATTTAACGGCAAATTCAAAAGAAAGCGACAGTATGCCGTCATATTCACCTGATGGAAAGCTCATCGTTTTTCGTTCCGAGCGAAATCCGGCAGGAATTTATGTAATGGAAGAAACAGGCGAAAACGTCAGGCGGATTTCCGACCTCGGTTTTCATCCGTCTTGGTCTTCGGACGGCAAGCGCATCGCCGTCAGTGACCGGGCCGCCGCAATTCACACCGTCCATACGGTTCCGAATAGTTCGCTTTGGGTGATTGATGTCAAAACGGGCGACAAGAAAAAGCTCGAAACAAAAGGCGACGCGATTATGCCGAGTTGCTCGCCAAACGGCGATCGCATCGCTTTTTGGTATGTTGCCGACGGAAAACTTCCCAACATCGCCACCATTCCGGCGGATGGCGGCGAACCTGTCATAATTGCCGAAAGCGACGCTTCGGATTGGAATCCGGTTTGGTCGCCTGACGGTAAATTTATTTATTTTGCTTCGGACCGGGGCGGCAATATGAATCTCTGGCGCGTTTCCATTGACGAAAAAACCGGCAAGCAACTCGGTGACCCGGAAGCCATCTCGACGCCTTCAAAATATGCCCGCCACATCACGCTGTCACGCGACGGCAAGATGTTGGCGTATGTCCGTTATGAAAGTCAATCAAATGTGCAGGCACTCAATTTTGACTTAAAAACGTTGAAAGTATCGGGCGCGCCAACTTATATCACTCGCGGCGACAAAGAACTCAGTAATCCGATGCTTTCCCCCGACGGCGAACTTTTCGTTGCCCGCCAACCTTTGCGAACGCAGGAAGACCTCGTCATCTTTGATAAAAACGGAGAAAACTCGCGCAACCTGACCAATGATAAATTCCGCGACCGCGTTCCGCGTTGGTCGCCCGACGGCAAAAAAATCGCTTTTCAATCCGACCGGAGCGGAAAATATCAAATCTGGATGATAAATCCAGACGGTTCAAATCTTCAGCAAATCACGTTTTCCGACAAAACGGCGGCGACGGCACCGGTTTTTTCGCCTGACGGAACGAAGCTCGCTTTTACCGAAACCGATGAAAAAGACCAGTATTCGCGGATTCTTGATTTATCAAAACCGTGGGCTGAGCAAACTCCGCAAAATCTGCCGTCGCTGCCTGATAACCAGTCTCTTTCAGTGCGCGACTGGTCAAAGGACGGTAAAAAATTGCTAGTCATTTGTTTTGAACCGGACGGCGACGAAACCGGCACGAGCGTTTTTGATTTAGAAAAACAAGCTTTTGAAAAGATGACCGAATCCGGCTCCAGTCCTTTTTGGCTGGGTGATAACCGGCACTTTATTTTTATTGACCGCAACACGATCTTCTTGTGCGATTCAAACACGAAAAAGATAGCCGAACTCTACAAACCTCCGGCATATGACATTCAACAAGCCGTTCCGGCGCCCGACAACAAAAGGATCTTTTTCCGTTATCTCCAGGTCAACGCTGATGTTTGGCTGCTTGATGCTTCTGACCAAAATTAATAATTTTAACTAAAAAAATGGTTATTTGAACAAAAGCAGGAATTGAACGGCAGCGTTGACGCGGCGGGGCGAATTCAATCAAGCATCGACGGACGAATCAATTTGAGAACACGCTCCCGCCGCTCGCGTCCAACGAATTGTTCGACGCGATTCGGCGTGTCTCGCAATTTCAACTAATCAAAAATCGTGAACAGTCTTTGCCAGTTTATGTAAAATGACGGCGATGATCGCAAAACCTATAACGCGAAGCCACCATTCGTCCGCGCCCATGTTGTCAGCTCCAATATTTATGAGTGGTCGCAGTATCCATTGGGTTATCAGGTTTCCCCCAGAATCTTGTCGCCATGCATTGAGTTCCGTTGCCAATGGCTGCCGTGAAAGAGTGGGGGAGCGCAAATAAACTAATACAATTGTGGCTAGAATATGGAATAAGCCGACGTAAACGAAACTGAGCAGCATTAGAAATCTTCCACGTGAAGAATCTGGTGACGTAAAGCGATCAAAGGCTTCGATGAACGTGGCTGCCCAAACGCCGATCAAAGCAATCAACGATCCAAGGGGCATAAACACGCTGAAAGCGGAACCAGGTCCCCATGACGTTACAAATTGCGTGAGATATGGATCTCCCCAGAAATATGCTAAGCCGGTTGCCGCCAGTCAAGCCGTAAGCATTATTGTAAAGGCGCTTATGAAAAGCCCTCTCAAAATAAATAGACCAATCGCAATGCTGATTTGCATAACCGATTAAGCGTCGAACTATTGATTATCCCGAACAATTCGGGATAACACTCGTTTTTCGTTGATTATACGGAATGATTCCTGATAACAACCCCAAAATGGTTTATTATACGGAACGATTCGGGATAATAACCTTATTTCTGGAATAAAAATAAACTACTTTTCTTCAATTTGCAATCAAATTTATTGAACACGAATTAATAAATTATTGCTTTCACATCAAAAATCGTGATATAAACTTTCTATGACTTTTGTTTCAAAAAATCCGACCAAACATCTGCTCACCAAACTCGGCATCGCACTGAAAGAATCCTGTTGTCAATAATCTATCCTTGTAATTTTTTAATTTCAAACTAAACTATTAATATTTTCCATAGGTATTTTTTGAGTTTGCCTAGTCAAACTGGAAATATTTTTAGATTTCTAGTTGTTAAACCAATCAGAAGAGATAAAGAAAATGATGATAAATTCTATAAATAGAAAATTTAACTTTTGGATATGGCTTGCATTTTCGCTAACATTAACGACATCTTGTTCTTATCTGCAAACGAGAGAACTCAGACAAAAACGTGAGCAATGGTCATCGCAGAAAATTGCCAATTATCATTACACCATCAAATTGTCCGCTTTAAATACGGATGCGGGAAAACCTGTCTTGATTGAGGTTCGTGATGGGAAACAAGTTTCAATCAAATGTGTTGGATGTGAACTTAAACAACCTGAGACTTTTACAAAATTAGATACGATAGAAAAACTCTTCGAGACAATCGAAAAAGGAATTGGAAATAATGAAAATAGTTTGCATATCAAATATGACGAATCGCTTGGCTATCCTCTTTATTGGAGAGGAGAAATGAAAAAGGAGGCAACAGATAATTGGTGGAAATACGAAATAAGTAATTTTGAGGCGATTAGATAAAAATATATTATGCTTAGATTTCATAACACTTTAACAAATCAACTCGAAGATTTTCAGCCTATCAATGCCCCGGAAGTCAGAATGTATATCTGCGGACCGACGGTTTGGAATTTCGCGCATATCGGAAACTTTCGGACCTTTACGTTCGGCGATATTCTGCGGCGCTACTTGAAATACAAAGGCTATAAACTGACGCACGTGATGAATTTAACGGACGTTGACGACCGCATTATCAACGAAGCGGCGAAACAAAATATCTCGATTGACGAGATGACCGCGCCGTTTATCACCGCTTATTGGGAAGACGCGGACGCGCTTGGGCTCGAGCGACCGGACATCGCGCCGCGCGCGACCGAACATATCGCGGAAATGATCGAAATCATTCAAACGCTGCTTGATAACGGACATGCTTATGAATCGGACGGCTCGATTTATTACCGGATCTCGGCGTTTCCCGACTACGGCAAACTCTCGAAAATCAAATTTGAAGGCAACATCATCGGCGGGTCGGAACGCGTTGACACCGACAAATACGAAAAGGAAGACGCGCGCGATTTTGCAGTCTGGAAATTCGTTGATGCGAACGAACCGACCGGCTGGGACGCGCCTTTCGGTCGCGGTCGTCCGGGTTGGCATATCGAATGCTCGGCGATGGCGATGAAATATCTGGGCGAAACCTTTGATATTCACGCCGGCGGCATTGATCTGCAGTTTCCGCATCACGAAAACGAGATCGCACAAAGCGAGGGCGCGACCGGCAAGCTCTTTTCAAAATACTGGCTGCACGGCGAGTTTTTGAAAGTTGACAGTGAAAAAATGTCAAAATCGCTCGGCAACGATTTTACGCTGCGCGATATTTTGTCAAGAGGTTTTTCCCCGATTGCGATCCGCTATTTGCTGTTTTCCGTGCCGTATGACAAACAGCTCAATTTTACTTTTGAAAATCTGAAAGGCGCGGAAACAACGATTGCGCGGCTTCAGGATTTCAAAAAACGTCTCGAGGACGCGAACCTCAGCGGCGGCCTCAATTCCGATTTACAGGAAAAGGTGCGCGGATTTCTAAACGATTTTGAAACCGCGATGGACGATAATCTGAACACATCGGTGGCCCTTGCCGCACTTCACAATCTCGCCCGCGAAGTCAACACGGCGCTCGCAGGCGAAACTCTCTTGACCGAAGACCGTTCGTTTATCCTTCACACAATCGCTCAGTTCGATTCAGTTTTCGGTATTTTCGGCACCAAGGAAAGAGAAATTCTGGATACTGACATTGAAACATTGATCGGTGAACGACAAGAAGCGCGAAGAAACCGCGACTTTGCGCGTTCCGACGAAATCCGCAATTTACTGGCGGAAAAAGGAATTATTCTCGAAGACACAAAAGACGGCGTGCGATGGAAAAGGAAATAAGGCGTTCCATACGGGTTTCACGCTCGTTTAACGATTCCGTCAATGACTGAAATCGAATTTGAGCCGCCGAATTATTTTCGATGTCGGTATTAAAACTGCAAATGCAATCAGCGAACTCAAGCGCCGCGTTCATCCATTCCTTGCAGGCGGAACGGACGAATTTTCAAACGGCAACGGTTCGCAGATGCGCGTTTTGCCGCTGGCGATTTGCCATCAAGGCACGGATTTTGAATTGGTTCCCGATGCTTTTGACCGATCAACCGTTATTCACGGGCATCTTCGGGCCTTTGATGGAAAAATTAGCTGAAAAAGTTTGTAATTGAATCAATCGTCTATTAATCTTTGATATTTCGACTCAAAGAACTACAATTTTGTCCGAATTTAGCTAGGAGCTAACAGCTTATAGCTGTCAGCTAAACCAGTAATTTTAATCTGACACGCGTAGAATTACGTAAAAACGGTCTAAGATTAAGTTCAAACTCCCAACTATTTTTCTTCTTCCACCAAAACCAAAAAGCCTTTCAAACCCGACGCTTCAAACATTTTCGGTTCGCTTATTTGATAGCCTTTGTTTATTAAATTCCTGAGCGGCGGATGTTTTTCGTCGTAAACCGAATCACGAAAAGCGATATAAAACCGATCGCCTTCGATTCCGTTTTCGTCCGTCGTTGACACTTTATCGAAACCACGCGGCAAGAAAAAAGCCTTGTCTTCGAGCAACTCTTCGATACCGCCGACTTTGATTATTTGGAAATTTTTATCCGTATCACGCAGGGCAAACCAAAAGCTATAGGCAACAAAATCCTCAAAAACGTAGATCTTGGCAGGTTTATTTTTGTCTAAACTATTTGCCAGATTTTCCCACGCGCACCAGATATAAACAGGCGTTCCGCGCTGAATTTGCAACATAAATGCCGCCGCCGACAATGTCAAAATCAAACTGAGCAACGCTATTTTCAAAGCCGGAATGTTAATTTTGTCCAAAGCGATCGCCATTAAAATCGCCCACGGCACGAACACAAAAATCAAATGACGCGTTCCCCAAATCGAATACGGCAAAATCCAGCTTGCAATAAACGCCAGCAAAATCGGCAATTTCACAAAAATCAGCAAAAGGTATAAGTTTCGTTTTTCGGTTTCGCTCTCGCTTTGCCAATAGATAAAATAAAACGTGAAAGCCGTAATAATTATCATTAAAAACGGGATTGTGATCGCAAATAT
>JANLTD010000772.1:0-6406 GCA_031362765.1 Acidobacteriota bacterium
TTTTTCTGAATGGACGAATTCCGAAACGAATAAACCAGAAAAATTCCTAAGCCGAGAACAAAAGCGGCACCGACGACAAGTGCGATTGAATGACGGCGCAGACGAGTTTGCAGGGCGTTGATTTTATTCGTCGGTTCGAGAGTTTCGGTTGTTTCATTAACGGCGATGCGTGTTTCGGTCACTTTTTCAATGACAAAACCACCGGTGGCGTTCGTTTCGCGAACCTCTGCCGTAAAACGATAACCGCGCCGCGAAACGGTTTCGATAAAAGTTTTGTCGGTTGCCTTGACACCGAAAGCGCGGCGCAGCGCGGCGATATTGACCGCGAGATTGTTTTCGTCAACAAACGTATCGCGCCAGATTTCGTTGAGCAGTTCATCTTTTGTGACAGTTTGCCCGCGACGTTTAATTAAAAACGCGAGCATTTCGAGTGATTTTTGCGGCAGGGCAAGACGCTCGTCGCGGCAGTAAAGTTCCAGTTCGCCCGTGTCCAGGCGAAATTCGCCAAATTCGTAAATGTATTTTTCTCCAGCTTTCATCGGACTTTTAGCGTTTTTAGAAAACTTTCAGAAATCTTAAAGGACTTTTAGCTTTCGGTTTTGCGATAAATGTCGTGTCCCGAAAAAAGTTTGTCCGCGGGATTCGATAATTTTAAGCCTAAAACGGACAAATAGGCAAGATTTTTATGATAGAACGAAGAACAACCGAAATTATTATCCAAACGCGGGAACGAATTTTCGTGCGCCGCCCGGCCAATGAACTGCGAACGATTTGCGCCGGGTGTCAGACCGAAACTGTTTTTATTACGCTGGAGCAAGCGACCCTGCAAACTGGCACCAGCGTCCGCGAGATTTTCCGCCGCATCGAGCGCGGCATGATTCATTTTATCGAAACCGCGGAAGGCTTGATGCTGGTTTGTCCGGCGTCGCTGGAGAATTCAATCATCAATCCGCAAGTTGTCGTCCGGTTGGATGATTAAGGCGAAACCGCCCGGTGAAAAGGCTACGGAAGTCATAAATATCACGGATGAGAAAAATAAATAAGCAAAGGAGCATAAATACATAAATACATGAAAAATCGGCTAAAAATCAGTGCAATAATCGCATTATTAAGTTTCGCGTTTCTGTTTGCCAATACCGTCTTTGCCCGACATTTTTCGGTGAACTTGCAGAGTTCGAACGGAAAATTTGTGGTCGCGGAAGGTGGCGGCGGCGGCGCGGTCAATGCCAATCGGGACGTGGCAGGTGAATGGGAAACATTCACGCTGCTTGATTTGGACGAAGGCGAGTTGGAATTCGGCAATCTGGTGGCTTTGAAAACATCTAATGGCTTGTTTTTATCGGCCATCGGCGGCGGCGGCGAACTCGTCGCTGACCGAAGCGTTCTCGCCCAATGGGAAACTTTTAGGATTGTCGGCGTTCCGTTCCATGATACAGGGCAAATTCAAAGCGATAACCAAATCGCGCTCCAAACCCAAAACGGAAGATTTGTGGTCGCGGAAGGCGGCGGCGGCAGCTTTGTCAAAGCTGACCGCAATGCTCGCGGTGAGTGGGAAACTTTAAAAATAAAAATTCTCGGTGCGCCTTTGAGAGGGAAACTCTCCGCGCCTTTCACGCACCCCGAAATGATCATCGGTCTTCCGATCGGAGTTGACGAAGGTTTTTCGGAAAATGTGCCGCTCGGCGATATGAACACAACTTGCCGCAACAGTTTTCTCGGAACAAACTTTCCGAATTGCTACAAAAGGCATACGGGAACGGATTTCGGTCTGGTCGGCGGTTTCGGCACGATGAATCTGGGAAGCATCGACGTCGTGGCAGCGGCGGCCGGAAAGGTCGTCGCCATCGCCAACGGCAACCCCGACCGTTGCTATGCCAAATTTCCGCCCCCGCCGCCCAACTCGCCGCTGGAAGATACCATTATTTGCCCGAACGACCCGGAGAACAAAAAAGACGCAAACTTTGTCGTTGTTTTACAGGACGACGGGCTCCTGGCTTATTACTATCATTTGAAAAGCGATACGATTCCGGACATCGAGCACCGGCGCGTCGAATGCGGCGATCTGCTCGGCAAAATCGGCAGTTCCGGCATTTCATCAGCGCCGCATTTGCATTTCGAGTTGCGTGAGCGAACCGACGGAACCTTTCCGAGTGACCCAAAGGTTTTCAGTCAGGTCGTCGGGAACGTGATAAATCCCTACGCGCCGATGCTCTGGACACAACTCATCGGGCGAGTGCCACAAAAAACCTGCGGAGCAAATTTATCCGGGAAATCGGGAGGAAATTGCGGCGCAACGCCATGTCTGCCCGGATTTGTTTGCCAGGACGGAAAATGCGTTCTTCCCAAACCACCGTCGCAAATTAAAATTCCGAAACCATAGCGAAGTTCAAATGAGATAGACCGCAAATGTTTTGCGCCATCGGGTTTGTCTCAAATTTACGTTTTTACCGAAAACCGTGAATATTTTTGCCAATCTGTGGCGGAGTTTAGACGGTTTTCGGACGTTATCAAGCAGAAGGGAAAAATTTTCTCTTTTGACGACCCGCCGGAGCGAGTGATGGTTAGTTAATGAGTAAGCAAATTATCACTCACTTTAGCGGATGAAGGATGAACCGGATCGAAAAGTGAGACAAAAACGGATAGAGGAGAAAAGATAATGAAAAGTGAAATACAAAAAACGAAATTAAATTATAGCCTGCGATTAGCGTTGGTATTATTGACCATCTTATTAGTCATCAGCGCAGCACAGGCAGGGACGCTGGTCGTCAATTCTAATGCCGACAGTAATGTTTGCGACGATGTTCTGACACTGCGCGAAGCAATGCTTCTCGGAAGCGGCGGCAACTACCTCGGCAGACCGCTGACGACGGGCGAGCGTAGTCAAATTTCGGGAGCGACCTTTGCCTCCGCCCCGCCGCCTCTGAACTGCTCATTTACCGCATCATATTGGTCGGTTACGAGCGGTGTCGGCGGCGGAATTGCCGACGACATCATATTTTCAACGTTAGTATCCAACATTCTTCTCACGTCGGGACTGCCCAATATTACCTGGGCGGAAGACGTTATCAACGGACTTAAAAGCGACGGCACGAAAGCGGCGATTGACGGAACCGCCGCCGGAAATGTTCCCGGTCTGCGCGTTATAGCGACGGTCGGCTTTACTATTCGCAATTTGATTATCAAAAATTTTCAGTATGAAGGTATTCTGGTCGAAGGCTCGGATAACGGAGTTTATGAAGGGTTGGAAATTCGCAACAACGGGCGAGACGGAATCGCGCTCGTCGGCTATAACAGCGCTATAGCGAACTACAATTCAACAAATAATCGCATCGGTGGAACCAACGCCAACCAACGCAATTTTATCTACAGCAACGGACACAACGGCATTTCAATTATTACCACATGGTCTGCGCCTCATTATCCCGACCAGGGCAATGTTATCGAAAACAATTACATCGGGCTAAAAGACAACAACGGCAATCAAGATAACGGCAACGGCTGGGATGGAATTTATTTTGAAAGTGCTTTCGGGAATCGCATCGGCGGCGACACCGCAGCCAGCCGCAACGTCATCAGCGGCAACGACTCAAACGGTATCTTGCTGCTTGGTAACGGCAACTACTCCAACCGCATCGTCAACAACTTCATCGGCACCGATAAGGACGGTAACGGCCTTATCGGTAACAATCAAGCCGGGGTAGGTATAGTACAAGGTGCGGGGTATAGAGCATTATCCGTGCAGCCCAATAAGATTGGAGATGTCGGACAAGGCAACGTCATCGCCGGTAACCTTTACGGCATCGCACTCTATGATTCAATTACCAGCCAGAACATCATACGCGGCAATTTCATCGGCACAGACCTCGGTGCCAACCTTAATCTTGGAAACGTGAACAACGGTATTTACATCAATCTCGCCCACGACAATACCATCGGTGGCATCGGAGTCGGCAATGAGAATGTTATCGCTTACAACGGCGGCTCCGGCATTTACATTGAGGGAGAAGGAGCAATAAACAATGCTATCCGCCGTAATCGCATCTTTCTCAACAGCTATCTCGGCATTGACCTTCACCCATTTGGCGTAACAGTAAATGATCCGGGCGATTTTGACCTTGGACCGAATAATTTACTAAACTTCCCGTTAATCGGCAGCGGCTCAAGCGGCGGCGGGTTTACAAATCTCAGCGGTGCAATGGGTAGCACAGCGAACACCGCCTTTACGCTCGATTTCTTCGTCAGTCCTGACCGCGATCCGTCCGGTTATGGAGAAGGCAGCACTTACATCGGTTCGACTACGGTTACAACCGACAATTTCGGCTTTGCCGGTTATTCCCTCAGCTTTAATACAGTTCTCAATTATTCAGGCTTTTATGCAACCGCGACGGCAACCGACCCGAACGGAAACACTTCGGAGTTTTCGCCCGCGACCAGAATAGGATGTAGTTACAGTATTTCACCTTCGAGCCAAAATTTCGGCGCGGCAGGCGGCAGCGGCAGTTTTAATCTGACGACTACGAGCGCGTGCGATTGGCAAGCGGTTCGCAGTGACAGCTGGATAACAGTCACGGGCGGCGCAAGCGGCACGGGCAATGGCACCGTGAGTTTTTCCGTCGCGGCTAATTCCGGTGCGGCGCGAACCGGCACGATTACTGTCGGCGGGCGCCTTTTCACTATCACTCAAGCATCGAGCTGCACTTATCAACTTAGCCATTTCTCGGCAGGCTATCCGGCGGGCGGCACAAATTTCGACGGACTAAGTCTGACTGCCGGAAGCGGTTGCCCATGGATGGCGACGAGTAATGCTAACTGGATTACTATCACCTCCGGCAGCAGTGGAAGCGGTAACGGCTCGGTTACGTGGTCGGTCGCGGCAAATACAGGACCCGCAAGACAAGGCACTCTAACCGTCGCCGGAATAACTTTTACTATCAACCAGGCTGCGGGCTGCACATTTTCACTCAGCGCAGCCGGACAAAACTTTCCCGTTATCGGCGGCAGCGGCAGCGTAGGCGTAACAGCGGGAAGCGGTTGCGTCTGGACTGCTGTCAGTAATGTTGCCTGGGTAACAATTACAGGCAGTGCAAACGGTAACGGCAACGGAACAGTCAGCTATACCGTTTCCTCAAACGCCGGCGTAGGTCCGGCGCGGTCAGGTACTCTGACCATCGCCGGTTTGACTTACACTATCAACCAAACGTCGGGCTGTACCTATTCGCTTAGTCATTACTTCGCAGGCTATCCGGCAAGCGGCACAAGCTCGGACGGGGTGAGCGTGATTGCAGCAGCTGGTTGCACGTGGACTGCCGTGAGTAATGCCGAGTGGATTACAATCAGTTCGGGCAGTATCGGCAATGGTAACGGTACGGTTACGTGGTCGGTCGCAGCAAATACGGGTCCGGCGCGACAAGGTACTGTAACCGTCGCCGGTTTGACTTTCACCATTAATCAAGCGGCTGCGCCGCGGCGTGCGCCGTTCGATTTCGACGGCGACGGGAAAACCGACATCGGCATCTTTCGCCCGAGCGACGGTAGCTGGTGGTATGTGCGCTCAATTGACAATGCGTTTCGCGTTTTCAACTTCGGCACATCAACCGACATCCTCACGCCCGGCGATTTTACGGGCGACGGCAAGACTGATATTGCCATTTTCCGTCCTTCTTCGGGTTTCTGGTATATCCAAAGAAGCGAGGATAATTCATTTTTCTCGTTTCCATTTGGCACAAACGGCGATATTCCCGTACCGGCTGATTACGATGCCGACGGAAAAGCGGATGCCGCGGTTTTTCGTCCCTCAAACTCGACGTGGTATATACTCAATTCCGGCAACGGCACAACTTCGATTGTAGGTTTCGGCAGCAACGGCGATAAACCGGTCGTGGCAGATTACGATGGCGACGGACGTAGCGACATTGCGATTTGGCGCCCGTCGGACGGCTCGTGGTGGTATCTGCAAAGCTCGAACTCTCAATTCAAGGTTTATCGCTTCGGCGTGGCGACCGACAAGCCCGTACAAGGTGACTACACGGGCGACGGCAAGGCAGATATTGCCGTCTGGCGACCTTCGACCGGTGAATGGTTTGTCCAGCGCTCGGAAGATAATTCGTATTACTCGGTTCCGTTCGGCACGGTCGGCGATGTTCCCGCACCCGGTGATTACGACGGCGACGGCAAGTTTGACCCGACCGTTTTCCGACCTTCGGATACAAACTGGTATATTTCCCGTTCCTCCGGTGGAACGACCATTCAACCGTTCGGAAATGCCGGCGATAAACCGATTCCGGCGGCGTTCATTCCGTAGAAATAGCCCTTCTCGATGAATGAAAAGGCTCTGAATATTTATCTAATCAGAGCCTTTTTTACGTTTGACATTTTTTCTCATTACTGAGCGGTCTAAAAATTGCAA
>JANLTD010000779.1:0-3402 GCA_031362765.1 Acidobacteriota bacterium
TGCGGCGCGCGTTGATCGCTGTTGGTGAAGGTGTATGACGCGAAAATATCGGTCGAATCGGTTGCCTTCACTGTCCCGCTGAATTCCGCGCCGCGGGCAATGCCGCCTTTTGTGTTGAGATAGCCGCCGAACGGCCGCGTGGTCGTGCCGATTGCGGGAACGGCATTGCCGTAGCCGATCGTTTTCAGCAATTTCGTGTAGAAATAGGTCGCGCTGAGGCGAGCCTTATTGCCGAACAGGTTTTGTTCGATTCCGGCGTCAAACGCGATCGTTTTTTCCGGTTTCAGATTCGGATCGCCGAGTGCGACAAAGCTCGGCGTGCCGAACGTGCTGTAAAACGTGCCGAATCTTTCATAAAGCGACGGTACCCGATAGCCGTTGCCGACGTGTGCGCGGAGCTTCGTGCCGGATCTGTCAAAAAAATACGCGGCAGAACCGTCAAACGTGTAAGCAGTTGGCGGATTCTTGAGCGTTAAACCTGAATACGGCGCGTTATTTAAGCTGAATTTTGTATCTTTCAGATTAAAAACCTGTGCGCGAAAGCCGCCCGCGAGCTGCAGGTTGCCGTTTAGCAGACTGATCAGATCTTGCGCGTAGAAAGTATTGCTCGATTGCCGGGCGCGGGTGAAAAAATTGCCGGCACCCGACGGCGTGAAACCGTTGTTGCCGTATTTTTCGTCTTCAAATTCGTAACCGACGGTGATTTCGTTGAATTTATTCGGCGTGTAATTGAAATGTCCGTTAGCGGTTTGAATCGTGCCGTCAAAAACGGAAGTAGAGGCGCTTTGAAAACCGGTTCCGAGCGCGCCGTTATTGTTTTTGCGCGATGTTTTGAGGCCCGAATAGGAGCCTTGAAAGATGATCTTGTCCGTTATGATCTGTGTCAGAACAACTTGCCCGTTGAAGAACTTCGATTTCTGAGAATTGTCGGGATCGTTGATGTCTGACGTAAAATTGACACGCGGAACGGCGTTGATAATGCCGGCGTTGGTCGCGGGCAACGTGCCGAACGTGTCGGGATTTGAATTGAGCTGCACGAATGCGTCGGAAACAAAAATGCGCGCCGAGATGTTTGTTTTTTCAAACGGATTGTATTCGACACGCGATTGAAAATTGGTATTGCGGGCATCGTCGTCGCCGTCAATTCCCTTTGTATAAACGGTGCGCGAAACGCCGAGGTTAAAGCCGATCTTGTCATTGCCGTTTGAAACGTTGCCGCGAAAACGTCCCAAGCCTAAACCGCCGAAAGCGCCGCCGAGCTGTCCGTGCCAGCCGGTTTGCGGCTTCGGAGTTTGAAAATCAACCGTGCCGCCGATCGCATTCGTGCCGTAAAGCGACGAACCCGAACCGCGCAGGACTTCGATCTTGCTGACGCTCGTCAAAGTAAAATCGGAAAGGAACGCCGACGCGTCGCCGGTGATCGCCGAAGCGTCGCGGAAACGAATTCCGTCGAGCAAAATCGCCGTATCCTGATTGCGCAACCCGCGAGTTTTAATGTTCGCGGTGCGTCCGAAACCGCCCAATTGCGCAACGCGAAAACCCGGAATCGTTCTCAATGATTCAACCAGCGAAAAATCGGCGCGGTCGCGCATTTCCTGTCCATCAATAACATTGACGGTTTTGGAAATTTGTTCGATTGTTTGTTTTGAATCTGCTGAAATTGTAACCGTTTCTTTGATTCGACCTCCAAGCCGCGAAACATTTACGCCATTTGTAATTCCAACTGTTTCAACTACCGTTTCGTTATTTTCGTCAGCGTATATAAGCGAATAAAGACCATCGGGAACATTACTAAATTTATATTCACCTTGAGCATTGGTTATAACTTCCTTGAAGATTTTGGATTTTTTTACCAATGCTACTTTTACGTTTGAAAGAGGCTTTCCTTCTTTTGTGGTTAAATCCCCACTAATAGTTCCGTATCCTTGTGCCAAAATACTGATTGTCAAAAAACAAATTAAACTTATTATTTTTATAATGTTCATCTCTCTCCTTTTCCGCCCAGCGCGGAAATTTGGTTAATGGTTTAACAAACGAGGCAAAGTTCCCGACTTTTTGAGGGAGGAGGGATGAAGGATGAGGGATGAATTTAAGACAATTCTTTTACTCATCCCTCATCCTTCATCCTTCATCCTTCATCCCTCTCCTTACGGTTGCGTGGGCAGTCGCGGAATTTCACCGCGTTCCTTTGCGTCGTTTGTTTTTTAGTTTAAGTTCAGAGTTACACCTTTAGGCGTGAATAAATCGTAACGTTTTCACGCCTCAAGGCGTAACTCTGAACTCTTAATAAATCGTCGTGACTCTTCGTTTTCCGCTGTGCGGATTTACGTCGAGCAGGACTTTAACATCGAAAACTTCGTTTAAGTTTTCTTCGGTCAAAACTTTTTCGGGCGCGCCTTTTGCAAGGATCGCGCCATTTTTCAATAAAATGATCTCGTCGGCAAATTCCGAGGCGAGATTCAAATCGTGCGTGATAACAATTGCCGACGAATCTTCGCTCAAGCATCGTTCGCGCACAAGGCGAAACATCAAAGCCTGATGCGCCAGATCGAGATTCGCGGTCGGTTCGTCGAGCAGCAAAATTTTTGCCTGCGTCGCCAAAGCTCTGGCAAGGACAACGCGCTGGCGTTCGCCGCCCGAAAGCTGATTCATCTGCCGCGCGTCAAAATTCACCAGATCGCAACGCCGCAGACAATCAATCGCGATCTGCAGATCTTTTTCGGTTTCCCATCCGAACGCCGTTCCGTGTGCGAAACGTCCGGCTAAAACAAATTCCAAAACCGAGACGGGAAATTTTGTTTCGGTTTCCTGCGCGATGACCGCAATGCGCTGCGCGATCTCGCGGCGCGAAAAATCTTTCAAAGGATGTTCGTCTAAAAGAAGTGAACCGTACGCAATTGGCAAACTTCCGTTAAGCGCTTTCAAAAGCGTCGTTTTACCCGCGCCGTTCGCCCCTAAAAGCGCGATGATCGTGCCTGATTCAAGCGTCAACGAAACGTCCTGCACAACCGCGCAGACGCCGTAATTGATCGAGATGTTCTGAACTTCTAACATTTTAGTTCCAAGTTCCAAGTTCCAAGTTTCAAGTTTCAAGTTTCAAGTCATTTCTACTTGGAACTTAGAACTTGAAACTTGGAACTTCAAGCCCTGCGAAGCAGATAAATAAACAGCGGCGCACCGATCAGCGCGGTAATTGCGCCGACCGGCAATTCGCGCGGCGCGATCGCAACCCGCGCGATCGTGTCGGCAAGCACGACAAAAATTGCGCCCGCGACTGCCGAAAACGGAACGACAAAACGATTGTCGCTGCCGATCATCAGCCGGATCAGATGCGGCACGATTAAACCGACATAGCCGACCGAACCGCTCGCCGCGACCGATATTCCGACGAGAGCGCTCGCG
>JANLTD010000808.1:0-3647 GCA_031362765.1 Acidobacteriota bacterium
GTTCGACAAACACAAACGGCGTTGGCCTTTCGGTTGAAAAAGCTGACGCGGTGACATTATATTTTGTCGCAGCGACAAATTTTGTAAATTATCGGGATGTGAGTGCCGATGAACACCAAAGAGCGGAAACTTATTTACGCGATCTCGCCGGTAAATCTTATGAGAAAATCAAAAGTTCGTCAGTTGCGGATTACAAAAAACTATTCGATCGTGCATCTTTAAAGCTTCCGACAACCGGCAATTCCCTTCTTCCAACCAACCAACGCAAATCGGAAAACCAAACTTCTCCCGACCCGAGTCTCGCGGCTTTAGCCTACAATTTCGGCAGATATATTCTGATTTCGTCATCGCGTCCGGGAACTCAGCCGGCAAATCTGCAGGGAATTTGGAACGATGATATGAATCCCGCATGGGATTCAAAATATACGACCAACATCAATGCTCAGATGAATTATCGGGCGGTGGATTCGGCTAACTTAGGCGAACTCTCGGAACCATTTTTTCAAATGATCAAGGAATTGACGGATCAGGGAACGCAGGTCGCCCGCGAACATTACGGAGCCGGCGGTTGGGTTGTCCACCAAAACACGATTACTGGCGGGTTGCCGCTCCGATGGACGGCCCGAGCTGGGGAACATTTACGGTCGGCGGCGCGTGGATGTGCACGCATCTCTGGGAACATTATCAATATTCGCAAGACAAAGCATTTCTGCGCGAAAGCTATCCGCTGATGGAAGGCTCCGTGCAGTTTTTTGCCGATTTTTTGGTCGAGCATCCAAACGGAAAATGGCTCATCACAAATCCTTCGACGTACCCCGAAGATTTTCCCGATGGCGGCGGCAATAAACGGTATTTTGACGAAGTAACGGGAAGCAGACTCAGGACAAGACGATCTGCGCGGGGTCTTCGATAGATATGCAGATCCTTTATGATCTGTTTGGCTATTATCACAGGGCATTAGAAATTTTGGGAAAGCGTTCGCCTTTGACCGAACGCGTCAAGGCGGCGAGAGAGCGATTAGTGCCGCCGCAGACCGGGTCGGACGGTTCATTGCAGGAATTAGCTGACGACTGGCGCTCGATCGAAAAAAGTCATCGCCATTTTTCGCACGTTTACGGGTAGTAGCGGGGCAAGGTGCTTTGGGAAAACGAACACCCGAATTGATCGAAACCTCCAAAAAAGTTCTCAATGAAAGGGGCGACGGCGGAAAAGGTATTCAATGGCGTGGAAAATGACGCTTTGGGCGAGACTCGATGATGACAACCGCGCCAACAAAACATTCAAAGGATATCCGGACGAACAGAGTTGCCGGCAACCGTTTGCATTGTGCGGAAAATCGTTAAAGGTTGACGGCACGCTCGGCGTCACGGCCGCGATCAACGAAATGCTGATGCAATCGCACGAAGGTTTTATTCGATTGCTTCCGGCATTTCCCGATGAATGGAAAACCGGTGAACTTAAAGGCGCGCGCGCGCGCGGCGGTTTCGAACTCGACTTTCAATGGATTGAAAAAAAAGTTACGAAGCTCAAGATTCTTTCAACGACTGGTTCGGTTTTTCGATTCAAGATTGACCGCCCCGTTGAGGTGGTTTCAAACGGTCAAAAGCGATCGGTGAAAATTTCGGCAGACGGGATTGTTGAATTTTCTACGATAAAAGGTAATATTTATGTGTTGCAGACACAAAATTGAACAATCTGAAAATGTGATGTCCGACTTAGTTAAGGGATCTGCAAAAATAACTTTTAAAAGCTAAAAACAACTTGATAGTTTAGAATCCGCTCTCAAGACCGTGTTGCCCGGCCGTCAGAGACCGCCTCTAAACGATCTTTATAAGTTATTTTACCCGTTCTTAAGGAGTTTGTGATGGGAAATTATCCAAGTATTTTTAATGATGTGATCGGTCCCGTAATGCGCGGGCCGTCGAGTTCTCATTGCGCGGCTTCGTTGCGAATTGCGAGGCTTTGCCGCGATTTGATGGGCGGCGACATCAGAAATATCCTGATCGAGTTTGATCCGAACGGCTCACTCGCGACGACACACAAGGATCAGGGCTCGGATATGGGACTGTTCGGCGGTTTTCTCGGCTGGAATGCTGACGATGAACGTCTTCCCGACGCGGAAAAATATATTAACGACGCCGGCATTTCGGTTGCGATCGAGATTTTAGATATTGGAGCATCTCATCCCAATACCTACAAAATAACGCTTTCAAATGAAAAAGAAACGCGCCGGTTGACCGCTATTTCGACCGGCGGCGGAATGATCGAAGTAATCGAAATTGACGGTGCGAAAGTTTCACAAGCCGGCGATTTTTTTGTCAGTTTGATCTATTGCCGCGACGCCGGTGAGATTGTTCCATTCCTCGAATCAAATATTGAATTTGACGAGATAGTTGTCCATAACGGTGATCATCAATTCATCGAAATAAAGTCGCAGAAGTTTTATGATGATGAAGTTCTCGACGAATTGCTCGCGCTTGAAAGCGTTTTATTCATCAAGCAACTAAATCCCGTATTGCCCGTCTTATCCCGAAAGAATCTGCAAGTTCCGTTTATTACTTGCGAGGAAATGCTGGCTTATAATAAAAGCAAAGACTTACAGCTTTGGGAATTGGCGGTGCATTACGAAAGCGCAAGAGGCGCTATTTCTCACCGGGAAGTTTTTGAAAAGATGCGTTCAATTGTCCGTATTATGGACAACGCTATCAGGATCGGACTCAAAGGTACGAAATATTCCGACCGTATTCTCGGCAGCCAGTCGCTCCAGCTTCGGGAACAACTCGGTAATAACCGTCTGATCGGCGGCGACGCCAACAACACGATCATTATGTATGTTTCGGCGATGATGGAAGTTAAGAGTTCGATGGGTGTTATCGTTGCCGCGCCGACCGCCGGTTCGTGCGGCGCATTGCCCGGAGCAGTGATCGGCACGGCAGAATCCTTGAATTTGGCGGAAGACGAAGTCGTCAAAGCGATGCTCGCCGCCGGAATGATCGGAGTTTTCGTCGCGGCGCACGCAACATTTGCCGCAGAAGTCGGCGGTTGTATGGCTGAAACAGGTGCCGGTGCCGGAATGGCGGCGGCGGCAATTGTCGGTATGGCGAATGGAACTCTGACACAAGCGATCGGAGCGGCATCGCTCGCGCTGCAAAATTCATTGGGCTTGATCTGCGATCCGATCGGCAATCGGGTCGAAGCACCTTGTCTCGGAAGAAATGTGTTGGCGGCAACTAACGCGGTTTCGTGTTCAAATATGGCTCTATCCAACTATGACCATTTGATTCCGTTGGATGAGGTAATCGAAACAATGCAGGCAGTTGGCAACCAAATTCATCACACATTGCGCTGCACAAATTTGGGCGGACTTTCAATTACCAGAACGGCTAAAAAAATTGAAGCAAATTTAAATAGTGAATCCCAAGCCTTTTTCAAAAGCTGCTAAGGAAAATGAAAATATTAATTTTTAACAGTAAAAAAACTTAATCGTTAAGAAGCCGCTCTCAAGACCGCGCTGCCCGGCGGTCACAGACCGAGTCTCTAAACTATCGTTACAAGTTATTTTTAATACGTTGCTAATTCTACGCGTGTCAAGTTAAAAATTAGTGGTTTAGCTGATAGCTAAAAGCTGATTGCTGACAGCTAAATTC
>JANLTD010000726.1:0-7115 GCA_031362765.1 Acidobacteriota bacterium
AAAGCTTGTAAAATAAGGTCATCGGCCGGATTTGCTTTTATTTTATCCAGGTCGGCTTCGATTATTTTGGTCTCATTGCCGATCCGTCGAAAAATTGTGATCTTTTTGGGGTCTGCATCAACCGAAAGACCTCCTGCTGCGGCAATGGCACGCGCGACTGTCATCTGCGAACGAGTCGCAATTTGTTTGGGTGTTCGCACGCCGCCGATCACATAAATTGGTTGGGCTTCCAAAACAGTTATAACATCACCGCTTAATATCTGCTGATTTGCTTTTCCGCTTAGTAAATCAGTAATTCTGATGTTGATGAACTGTGAACCGTTGTCTTGACGAGGACGAATATATCGTTCACGGTTGGTCTGATCGTTGTCTGCGGATTTATTTTTATTTGTCGGATTTTGGGCACAACTTAAACTTGCCGGACGAAAAATCTGAATATCGCCGCTTACTTTTTCTGTAAACCCGCCCGCCAAAATTATTAATTCATTTAGAAAAACCGGGCGTTTGATCTGAAATCGCTGAGGAACTTTGACCGCACCGAACAGGGTCGAGTTTGGGCGATTTGATCGGTCGAGAATTTTAACGATCACTTTTGGCTTTCGTAATATTTTGCTGTAGCCTTCCGCGATATCTTTTGCGACATCTTCTTCACTGCGGCATAGCCCGAAGACACGATTTTCCAACACATCGAGACCGTTGATATAACCTTCGGGCGTAAGTGTTCCGCGCCAATCATATTCAAAACTGCCGACGACATCCACATCGATCAAATCGCCAAAATGCAACAGATTTATCTCTTCATTTGTCTGTAACGATATCTCAGGATTAGCATTTTTAGTCGGGTTTTGTGCAGCAGTCCAGGTTTGCGAAACAAACATACACAGCACGGATCCTAAAATTCGACGCATTATTCCGGCTTTCATTAAATTAAACAACTGACTTTCCTTTTGGATACAGTCTTTTTTCGATCCTGTTTATGATTAGATCCTCTTTCAGAACCCTTAAATTGGCAATAGAAACCATGCCCGCCGAACATTCATCCGCTAAATCCGCTAAATGCTTTCTGAAAACAAAACTTTCAATACTGTTTTTCGTCACGACAGATGCTGATTACTATAAAATCTTTTCTTCTGTATCCTGGCGTTTTCTTTCCGGAATAATTTTCTTCGGTTTTTTCGTAGGCTTTGCCGAAACCGTTCCGGGGACAGCAAAACCTATAAATTCCCAATTGCAATTGTCACATAACAAATTGTATCGAAATAATGCTTTCGACCAAATAGGGGTCGGCCGATACCCTCGGCGAACCCTTTTGCTGCGACATTTTGGACATTTCTGACTTATCATTTCTTTTTACTGCCGAGACTCTTATTCTTTGTGGAAATCTCGAGGATCTTTTGAATTTCTATATTGATACGCGCAGCCAGCAACTCTGTATCCTTACTTTGTACGTTTTCTCTGGCAAGAAAATAAAGCGCATCTTTGTAATGACTGATTGCCCTTTTGTAGTTTCCCTTAAATGCAGAGCGTTCTCCCTGTTCTATAAAATGAGAAACTCTAATTGACGTAATAAATTCTTTTACCGCGTCTTCTGATTCAATTAACTGTCTTTCATTTGGATATTGCTCCAAGGCAAATTGTAATACGTTCAAAGCTTTTTGTGCAGTTTCAGTTTTTTCTGCCATTGTAACACGATTCTTGGCTTCTTGTGTTAAGTGACGCGATTCTATTTCTGCCCAGGTTAATAGATGGAACTTGTGTAAGTTTTTAACTATTTCCCGGCCGCGCCGTAAGCCTGCCAAGCGCGGCGAACCGGCACCAACAGTTTCCAACTCTTTTTTGCTGATTTCCAGATACTCAAAGCATACCTCAAAAACTTCCTGGTGCCCATCCGAAAGTTTCATCAAAACCTGTGCGGCATCAGACTTTTTTTGAATTTGTTTGATTATTTCCGCATTTTTTTCCAATGTCAGCTTTTTCTCGTTTGCATTATTTTTCGTTTGAAGTGTAGCGTTATCCAAAGTATAGTCAAGCCTTTTCTGTACCAGTAGATAGCGATTGCGAGCTTTTCGCAAAACAATTTCGCGAAGAAAAACTGCCCCGATCAAAATCATACTTGAGCCCATTCCCGCTGGAATCCACGGCATTTGCTCATCGCCTTCGTGCAAAACTCCCCAAACAAGAAAGAAAAAGGCAATGGAAATAGCCGCCGACAGAATATAATAATTGGATGCCGGAAGCCAAAACGGACGACGATAATTCGCCGACACTTGTTTTATTGGCGGCGGTAAACGACGATTTTGATTTGTGTATTTTAACTTTTCGGTCAATTTTGACTCTCAAATATGTTGGCTTACTAATTCTATAGCTAAACGCCAAATCTTAATAATAGTGAAAGTTTCTGCCCGAGTTGTCAATAAATGAATCATTCTTTCATGAAAGATTGTCAATTCTGTTGTATCGTCTTAATAATGAGCGGTAAGAGAAAGAAAAAACCGGATTTGCCAATTTTTGATTCGATTCGTAAACCGACTGCTCCGCCGACCCGCAAGATCGGGCAGGAAAAACCGGATGACAAGGCGCTTCCATCCAAACGCAAGTCGAAGCATAAAAAGAAAGATGATTTTTCTGATTAATTATGGGTATCTTCAAAAAGTTTTATCGTAGAATTGTTCGAACGAGTGTTTGGGCTCGTCCTGAAATGTCGGTCACTTTTCGGGCCGAAATAATGCCCGGCAAAAGTCGGGTTGAACGAACCTTTCGAATCCAGGAGGTTCTAACAAACGGACGGGTCATCCTTTATGATTTTTCCGGTGAGCATCGTCAAAGTGCATTTGAACAAGTGAACTTTAAGCGTGAGGTTTAGTCCATTGCGGAAAACATCCGAATCAAAAATCGTATTTTTTTCCGACGTCCAGGACTCTTAAGTTCGCAATTTCTAATTCGGCTATCTGCCGTGTAACTTTTTCGACATACATCGGTTTGATATTCACAACATAAATCGGGCAATTTTGTTTGAGCTTAGCTAATTCCTTTTCCAGCACCTTTGGAGTTAAATGATGCGAACTACACGCCAAACTACTGAGTTCATTTGGAAAAGCGCACTCAACCAACAAGGCTGAAAGTTGTTTTTCCTCATTCACCACTTCCCAAAATCTGTTCATTTCGGCTGTGTCATTTGTCAGCGCGAACGTAGAATTCCCATCTGAAACAATAAAACCGACCGATGGTACTTTGTGATTTACGCCAATTGCTTTGACTTTTAAGTGCTTGACGGAAAACTCCTTTTCAGTTTCAAACGGACGATATTCCACAACGACGCCGTAATCATTTCTGAGTTCGGAAAAGCGTGGATAGATTGACCAGTTAAAAATATCGCGCTCCAAAACTTCAATGACTTCTGCGGTGGCATAAATCTGAACTGGTCTTCTGATAGTCGCAAATAAATCATCAATATAAAGCGGCAAACCGGCAATATGATCGAGATGGGCATGCGAAATGACAACATCGCGAATCTGTTTTTTTTGCTCTGCGGACGTGGAAATTGCGAGACTTCCCGCATCAAAAGCAATCAAATCGTCAACCACAAAACACGCTAAATGCTGCCGTGCGGAGGCGCGGCCGTTTTCATCAAAAGTGCTTGGCAGAAGTTGAAATTTCATAATAAAATATCGTTGCCGACGACCAATATTTATTGATCACGAACACTAGCGTGCACACGTCTGCGCGCGTCCGCCATCAATCTCGTATGTTGCGCCCGTGATCCAGGAAGCCTTGTCCGAAGCCAAAAAATATATCAGATCGGCGATCTCTTTTGCTTCACCGACACGCCCGAGCGGGTGTGTATTTTTCGAATTTTGCAAAAACTTTTGATAATCCTTATCTTCCATTCCGCCACGTTTATGCAAATTTGACACAACGACACCCGGATTGACTGCGTTGACCCGAATGCCTTTTGGAGCAAGTTCCAATGCCGAACAACGGGTTAATTGGTCAATGCCTGCCTTTGAAACGGAATATGCCAAAACATTCGGAAATGATCGTGTTCCGGCGACACTTGAAACATTGACGATATTTCCTTTTGCTTTTTCCAAATGAGGAATACATTTTTGCATCATAAAAAAGACCGAACGCAAATTGATATCCATCATTTTATCCCAATCGTCAAGAGCTGTAGTTTCGGCCGAACCATTCATTATGATCCCTGCTGAATTGACCAAAACGTCAATTTGACCGAACGCATGCACCGTATCGTTGACCAGTCGTTCAACCTGTGTCGTCTCACGCATATCGGCAAGATGAATTTTTATAGTTCCTTTTTTTCCCTGGGCTTGTTCGCGCAAACCATTCAGTTCTTTTTCATTTCTACCGACAGCGATCACGTTCGAGCCGCTTTTTGCAAAATGAATTGCGGTTGCGCGTCCGATGCCGCTAC
Source organism: Acidobacteriota bacterium (assembly GCA_031362765.1). Lineage (GTDB taxonomy): Bacteria > Acidobacteriota > Blastocatellia > Pyrinomonadales > Pyrinomonadaceae > JAFDVJ01. The sequence goes on from JANLTD010000726.1 coordinate 4,433, forward strand.
TGGCACCTGTTATTATTACAACTTTTCCGGTCATATTTATTGAAGTAATTTAATCTTTTTTTTGCCTTGTTTTGCAAAAATATTTCTTGATTCTAAAAGATTTATCTGTGAAAGACAAAAATTTTCGCTTTTTTTTAATTTGAACCAAAAAAAAGACGGTCTATTTTGACCGTCCCGAAAGTATTGGAATTGATTTATTTGTTAAAGACCGTAGCAAAATTAGACATTTTGGGTCAAAACGCTACGCTCCGGATGTTTGCGGCTGTGGCGAAAAAAACTTTTCAAAAGCTTGTCGCGTTTCGTCGCGCTTTCGTTGTTGAAAATCACTTACCCAGGTTGTGACCGTCGAAACCATCTCGCGGGCCGCAACTTTTTTTGAATTTTTTTGAATAATTACCTGTTTGATCGGCTTCCCGACCGCTTTCAGTTCACTTTTCTTGATAACTTTTATTTTTGCTTTTTCCTTCATATTTCCCTCTTTCTTTGTCTGTATTAATTTTTATGTATTATTCCTAAGAAACTTCGTTTTATTCCTTACCTGATACACCCCAGCAATTTCAATGCCACTATCTTGACGCTGATGATATTTTTTTTTGCAGGTAGTTTTTATTTTTCTGTTTGCGTCGGTTCTGAATTTGCAATCTGCAAAGACTTTTTTGTTTTTTGCGTATTGCAAATTTCCTTAACGCTTGTAATAAACTAATTGTTCCATCATTTTTTTGTTTCGGCGCCGTTTTTTCAGTGCTTTATCCTTGAACGAGAAATCTCAAATTACTTGCATTTGAATTGGCATATACATTGCTATTTATAACCTCAGAATGAATCTACGCGACATTATTATTATTTATCTTGCAAGCGGCGCACCATTTGGTGTTTATTACTTTTTACAAAACCGTAACTTACTTGAAACAAAATTTTTGTTGATAAAATCGCTCTTGAGATTTATCTTTTGGATACCTTTTGCATTGCAAATGGTTGCCCGAAAATCATTCTTTACTAACTTTTACAAAAAGTGTTTCGATAGGTCTTCAATTTCGGATTCACAAATTGATTTTGAAATTGAAAGAATTAAAAAACTTTTTGAAAATTTACTTCTTGAATCTAAAATTCGACTTTCAATTTATGAGTTTCGTGAAGTTTTTGAAAGATATGTCGGTTTAACTTTAGAAATTCAAATTGAGAATAGTGAAATTGAACAATCTGAAAAAGAAATATTTCGAATTACGAATCACAGGAATAAAAAACTTGCCGAAAAATGTCTAAACAGACGCAACCGAAAGCGGCTTGCTTTTCATCAAAAACTTGCCAGGCGCGATTTTTTTGAAGTTTTTGAACAATTAGTCAACGATTCCGAAGAACCTCAAACTCTTTTCGTTGAAGTCACCAATCTTTTTCGGTCAATTCCTGATCTTGAAGCTCAGGCCAAACTCGAAATGATCACAAAAGATTCTTTGCAAACTCCGGAAAGATCAATCGTCAATAAATTGGAGAAAGGACTATGGAATTCCGAGAAACAAAAACTATTACCCGCCAACCCGATTACATCGAATATACAAATAATGTCAGCGACCGTGAACTTGTCCAAAAAAGATTGAATTCTCTACTTACCATCAATGCCGAAACAGCGCGGCAAAGTGAAATTTATCGTTCAGACCGTGAAAAGATCGAAGCCGAAACGATGAAAAACCCGCTTTCGATTGAAAGGACCTTTTCATACTTCGGCTTGATTCTTGGGGCATTTCCGCCGGCCGCAATGTTTATTCGTTTTGCAATTGACGGCCATCTTGAAGGTTGGATATTTGGAGTGATGTTAATTATCAATCTTATTTCGTCGGTCGTCGGCTTTTTTTCCGGAAAAGTGATCGCCAAGGCAGTCCGTTATTTTGAAACCTTAAGTTGGACGTCGATGATTCTTGCATTGCCATTCCTCGGATTATTGTGGGGAATCGTTTCAGGTGGCGCGGGCGGGATCATTGTTTTTATCATCGGCGCGTTTTTCGGCGCGATCTTGGGCGGAATTGTCGGCAGTGTCGCGCTTCCTGCTTTTACGATTCTTCACCGTTCACTCAAAAAAGGTGAAATGATCGAACTCAAACATTTTTTACCGATCGCCTTTGGCATCACTTCGATCGTCTGCGGTTTTATTCTCGGCTTATGACTTTGATGGAAATGTTTTGAAATTGGAATCAATCCAACGCTCGATTTTCGTCTCGATAAATACTTTTTTTGATGACTTCTGTTCTCTGCCGGATAGGTGAATTGGTTAAGAATCGTCGAAACTTTGAAACGCGGTTTGATTTTGGATTCGTAGTTTCAAAAACACTTAAATGCGTCACCTTTTAGGACCGGAATATCTAGGAATAAAGGTTTCGTAATTCACGAATTAATACAAATATTTACCAAGAGCGATTGCAGATCAGACATCCGGTCAAACAAAAACAGCCTTTCTCGCCATTCATCATTGTAAAAGGTCATTTTGATCTAAGGTCAAGAAATTAGATCCAAAACGAATTTTTTGCTGATCTCAGCGGAAAAGGCACGCCAATAGTTTTGATTGATCCGGTTTACGCACTAGCTGATGGTCTTCATATCAATCTCATCGGGTTCGTTAAGAGCCCTGCAAGATCAAACTCAGCGCTTGTTCAAAGTAGCCAAAATTTGAGAATTGGCTTTCAGCGGTCAG
>JANLTD010000839.1:0-2974 GCA_031362765.1 Acidobacteriota bacterium
TTGATGAAACAGCGGCATATTGACGGACGACTCCCTTTTGCAAAACTTTTTAATCTCTTTTCTTTAAGTGGTATAACCCTTGATGTGAACATACCAAGAGCTACTCTGACTAAGAGAAACGAAATGTTTTAGTTGCCTTGAATATACTTCTAATAAGCCCGAATTTCAAGAAAATATTTAATTTTTTACAATTTTTATTTTGGGAGTTTGGTGATAATCTTAAATTAAAGAATGCCCCGCCAAAGAAAATATTGGACAACGATTCAAAATCGTCTGCCGTCAAAGCAGACAACTGACGGAAGTTGAAGTTTTGAACGTTAGTTTTAGGCAAACAAAAAGGACAAAGTGAATTATGAAAAAGATATTGAATTTCAAAGTTTTAACTACGATTTTAGCAATGTTGTTGGCTTTCGGCGCAACCGAAACAATGGCGCAAAAGAAAAAACCGGTCATTCGTAAAAAAACGACCGTCAAAAAAACTGTCGTCAGACCGGCTGTCAAACTTTATACGGCCGATACGGGAACGGTTTTGCGCGTCCGTATGAATAACAACATCAGTTCAAAAACGGCAAAAGTCGGCGACACTTTTACGACAACCGTCAATGAACCTGTTTATTCAAGTGCGGGTGTCGTCATCATACCGACGGGAAGCACAGTGACAGGCCGTGTTGATTCGGTTGTGCCGGCGAAAAAAGGCGGTAAACCGGGAGAGATCGGCGTGAGTTTTGTTTCGCTCAAACTGCCGACGGGAAAAACACGCTCGATCAATGGTTCGCTGACCGATTTGAATAGCAAAGACGCGAAAAGCGACAACGAAAGTACAGCCTCGGGCGACAAGATGAAGAATCGTAAGATCATCTTCATCGGCGGCGGCGGCGCCGGCGGTGCTGTTCTCGGTGCAGCAATCGGCGGCGGAAAAGGCGCGGTAATCGGCGGGATCATTGGTGCGGCGGGTGGTTTCATAACTGAAAAAATGACCAAAGGCGAAGAAGCCGAAGTTAAATCCGGAATCGAATTCGGCGTTTACTTAAACCAGGCCGTTTCGATGCCGAAATGGGTTGAACCGGTCGAATAATTTTCAGTAAAAAAAGAAAGATCCGTGCAAGTTTCCTAACCTGCACGGATCTTTTCTTTCAAACTCATCAAAAAATAATGGCTTCTTTAATCACTTCTTTCGGTTGTAATTCATAACATTTCGAGGAACGGCAATTCCGCTTTTCAAACGGTCGTCGTCAATCGGCGCGGCGGTTGTCAAATTCAACGGAATCACGCCGGCCCACACGTCCAGATCATAATCTTCTTCATCGTCAACCGGATTTCCCGTGCGGATCTTCGCCGATGCCTCGTTGAGCGAAAGCAATAACACGGTTGTTCCTTTCAGTTCACTTTTTGTCGGCGGACGAATTTCCGACCAGCGATTCGGCACGATGTGCTCTGTAAAGGCTTTCAGCGCATCGCATTTTTCCTTTTCATCCTCGATAATTTTCGCTTTACCAAAGACAACGACCGAACGGTAATTCATCGAATGATGAAAGGCCGAACGCGCCAGCACTAATCCGTCAATCAACGTGACGGTCACGCAGACATCAATTTCTTTGCTTAAGCTGCGCATCATCCGGCTTGCCGCCGAACCGTGGATCACCAAATGGTCGTCAACCCGCGCAAATGATGTCGGAATCACGAACGGCTGATTTTCAATCGCAAATCCGACGTGGCAAATAAACGCCTCGTCAAGGATTTTGTTGATCGTTTCGCGTTCATAAACGCCGCGCTTCGGAATGCGTTTGATCTTGGTTTTTTCAGTTACGGAAAATTTTTCACTCATCTTGCTTTTTATCAAAAATTCGGGGTTCAAGTAAAACAAAACCACAACTGCTAAAATATCAGCGAGCCAATAAAAAAGCGAACCAACGTTCGGAGTCTGAACATTGGTTCGCTTTTGAAAGATAAATTATTTACGTGTTAACCCAAAGGCAGTTCGTTTTTCTGCCGTTCGCCGATTTCTTCGATGTATTGAACGATTTGTTTGATCAGCCAATCGGGAGTTGAGGCTCCGGCCGTAACACCGACGCGTTCCGCGCCCGTTAAATCCTCCGGGTTGATTTCTTCATCGGTTTCGATCAGAAAACTTTTCGCGCACTGTTCCAGACAAACCGCTAACAATTTACGGCTGTTTGAAGAATGTCGGCCGCCGATGATGTAAAACGCGTCAACTTCGCCCGCCAGTGCCCGCGCCGCGTCTTGCCGGTCGCGCGTCGCCGAGCAAATCGTGTTGACGATCTGCACTTCGTCATCGGTTCTCGATTTGATGGCTTCCGCGGTATCAAAAAAAGTTTTTGCTTTGATCGTCGTCTGCGATACGACTAACGGATGCCGCAGCCACGGCAAACCCGCAACTTCCGATTCATCTTTAATAACAAACGCGTGATTCGGCGCATAACCTTTGACGCCGATCATTTCCGGATGGTCCGGACTGCCGATAACGATCACGTGGCGGTCTTGTTCGGCGGCGCGTGCCGCGAGCTTTTGCACCCGCGTTACAAAAGGACAGGTCGCGTCAACGACCTTCGACGCTTTTTCTTCCAATTGGCGTTGAACATCCGGCGTTACGCCGTGGGCGCGAATGACGGCAGTTTCGCCGCGCTTGATCTGAACCGGTTCGCTAATCGTCGTCACGCCGTATTTGCCGAGCCGCTGCATTTCCTGTTCGTTATGAATAAGCGGCCCGAGCGCGCGCACAGTATCGCCTTCCGCCAAAGCATCTTCGACCATTTCGACGGCGCGTTCAACACCGAAACAAAACCCGTATTCGTCTGCCAATAAAACTTGCATAATTTTAGTCTGTCATTTGAAAATAAAAAATTCAAACGACTTCGTGAAAATTTTAGCAAACATCAGACAAAATTAACAGTAAAATATCGAATCCAACGCCCAAGATTTTATTGTAATCAGCTTATGCCGAAGGCGTTAAGTC
>JANLTD010000841.1:0-5090 GCA_031362765.1 Acidobacteriota bacterium
ACAAATCGCCTGATCACGATTACCCAGGCAATATTAAATTCTAATGTTTATACGACCGCGGGGATCAATCAGGCAGCGGTTGATGTGTTTAGAGGCGCTGCATCTCGTTATGCAGCAAACGATACATCAGTCGGAGATGGAATCAACACAGGCGGCTATCGGTTTAATTCACCGACATCGACCGATGAAAATACGCATATTGCCCGATTCGACTATATCATTAACCAAAAACAATCGCTGTATTTCCGTGGTAACTTTCAGTATGATCTCCTCAAGGGAACCTCGCAATTTCCTGATACGCCGTCGGGAGCTGTTTGGGATCACCCATATGGATTTGTTGTCGGATATGATTGGGCAATTAGCAATAATATGATCAATAATTTCCGCTACGGCTTAACCCGACAGGCTTTTAGCGCACAGGGAGATTCAAGCGAACCCAGTATTAATTTCCGGTTTGTTTACAATCCGTTGGCGTTTGCCAGAACATTGAGCCGAATCACGCCGACCCAAAATATTACCGATGATTTTACGTGGATCAAGGGAAATCACACATTTCAATTCGGCGGGAACGTGCGAATCATCCGGAATCAACGGGTTGACTTCGGAAACGCTTATGATGATGCGATCACCAATCCGTCGTTTTATGCATCATCCGGTCGAATCCTTGATCAGGCGGTTACGGCCGCGGGATATACAGTTCCGTCGAGTCAACGGTCAACCATCCAAAATGCGGGAGCGGCATTGATCGGCCGTTTTTCACAGTATAGCGGTAACTTTACATTTGGAATTGACGGATCGGTTCTCGGGGCGGGAATTCCGACCAAGCGAAATTTTGCGACCGAAGAAGCGGATATGTATTTTCAGGATGTCTGGAAACCGTTTCGAAATCTGACTTTGACACTTGGATTACGTTATGGATTGAGCCGTCCGGTTTATGAAAAAGGAGGTTTTCAGGTCGTTCCGAAAGAAAGACTCGGAGATTTCTTTGAACGACGTAAAGCGGCCGCTTTGAGAGGCATTCCGCTAAATGACTTGATTGTCTTTGAGAAAGCCGGCCCGGTCAACAAAGGGCAGGGTTTTTACAGTATGGACTGGAACAACTGGCAACCGCGTTTGGCGGCGGCCTGGTCGCCGAACTTTGAGAATAAATTCTTGAAAGCGCTTTTCGGCAAAGAAGGCGATTCGGTCATCCGCGGCGGTTTTGCAATCACCAATGATCATTTCGGCGGACAACTTGCCGTTAGTTTTGACGGCTTATCGGCAATTGGATTTACGTCTTCAACGACAATCTCGGCGAATACCTATAACATTACAACGAATCTGGCACCGCGCTTTACGGGATTCGGTCAGAACATTCGCGCTCTTCCCGGCATTCCCGCGCCGACGCAGAGATTCTCGACGGATGTTACCGCCGCCTGTTTGGCCGGATTGGAAGATTGTGAGCAGCGTATCGAATCGTCGCTTGACGGCACGATCACAACGCCGACCCATTACAGTTGGAATGTCTCGTATGGCCGCCAACTTCCTTTTGGAATGTATTTGGAAGCCTCATACATCGGCCGCAAAGCACGCAAATTGCTTGGTGCGCGCGATGTCAATGCTTTGAATAATTTGGTTGACCAGCAATCGAAAATGGATTGGTACACGGCCGCCGGCATTCTCCACGACCTACGCCTTCGTAACACTCCTATTACAGCCGTTCCGAACATTGCATATTTCCAAAATCTGTTTCCGGGTATCGGCGGCGTTTATTCCGGTGACGGCACGCTAACATCAACTCAGGAAATATATAATTTGGTGGCGAGGGAATCTGTCGGCGGTTATGATATTCTCGATTGGACCTATGTTCAGTTATTGATTGACGACCTCGGTGTTCGACCGAATCTTTTCTATCACCCGCAATACGCGGCGTTTTCAGCATTTGGTTCGTTTGGCAACTCGGATTACAACGGTGCGTCGTTCTCGCTCAGACAGCGGCTCGGTGAGACCTTGTCATTCGACATCAACTATACTTTCTCGAAATCGTTCGATGATGTTTCCGGTCTTCAAACGGGCGGTTCCTACGGTTCGCAGTTCCTTTTGAACCCGCTTCGACCGCAAGACAATTATGCGTTTTCGGATTTTGATACGCGTCACTTGCTAAACGCGAACTTCATTTTCCAGCTTCCGATCGGCAAAGGTAAAAAGTATTTCAGTGATATGGGCAAACTTGCCGATGCTTTCATCGGTGGTTGGCAATTGGCGGGAATTTATCGTTGGAATACGGGGCAACCGATTTCGGCGGCATTTGACCAGGCACAATGGGCGACCAACTGGAATGTCCAATCAAACGGCACACGCATCAGACCGGTTACGTTTGGCGTGGTTCGTTCAACCCAAAATGCCTTTACCGATCCGCAGTCGGCATTTAATTCGTTCCGTAATGCTCGTCCGGGTGAAACCGGCGAACGTAACATTTTCCGCGGACCGGGTTATTCGACAATGGATTTAGGTCTTTCCAAGACATGGACAATGCCGTGGAGCGAAAACCATAAATTCCAGTTCCGTGTCGAAGCGTTTAACATTACCAACGCTCAATATTTTGACGCCACGGGCGGTAATTATACGCGCTCGACGTTCGGTCTGCCGCAAGATCCGGAAAATGCCCCGGCATCGGGCGATTTTGGTAAGATCTACAATAGCACCCAAGGTTCTCCGCGCTCGTTCCAGTTCGGAGTTCGTTACTCATTCTAAGTTCGAAAGTTTTTAGAATGTAATTTTAGGCTGAGGCTCGTCGGGCTTCAGCCTTTTTTATTTGGATGGAATATTAAAGCGCGGCAAAAGAATCATTGCCCGTGATTTGCAAAAGGTGGCGCGTGTCATTGACGGCAAGCACGCGGATATTATTTCGTCCGCGAATCTCGAAACGGTTGATCCCGCAGTTTGAAGTGACAAGCCACGGCGTTTGCCGGGTGTCGCGATTGATCGCGCCGACCAGATGTAAGGTCAAAAAACAGATCGCGCCGGTGTGCGAATAAATTGCTACCCGCTCACCTTGGTGACTTCGCAAAATTTCATTTAATTCGTCCGTTGCGCGGCGCAGCAGATGGCGATAGCTTTCGCCCTTTGTAATGATGTGATGAATGTCGCGGTTGACGAGTGCGTAATAATCTTTCGGGAAGGATTCTTTCGATTCATCGAATGTCAAGCCTTCCAAAACGCCGACGTGCCGTTCGCGAAAAGCGGGCGTTTTGACGATCGGTAAATCGAGAAGTTTGGCGAGCGGTTCGGCGGTTTGAACGGCGCGATACAGATCACTCGTGTAAATCGCGTCAATTTTTTCTTTAGCGAGCGTCTGCGCCGTAAGTTTTGCCTGTTTTAGCCCGAGTTCAGACAAAGGCGTGGCGGAATGCCCGCCGAATCGCCCTTCGGCATTTCCGGCAGATTGTCCGTGTCTGACAAGATATAGTTTTGTAACGGGCATCAAATTTTAAGTTCCAAGTTCCAAGTTCCAAGTTCCAAGTCAGAAATATTCTTTTAACCTGGAACCTGAAACTTGGAACATGGAACTTTAGGCGATAGCGACCTCGGCTTTTAGTTTCTCGGTTTGATAATGGGTCGTCAAGGCGTTGATAAATTCATCGAGCGCGCCTTCAAGCACTAGATTCAATTGATAACTCGTCAATCCGATGCGATGGTCGGAAACGCGGTTTTCCTTAAAATTATAAGTCCGGATCTTTTCCGAACGGTCGCCGCTGCCGACCTGCGATTTTCGCTCGGCCGATTCCAGATCGTGCTGTTTTTGTTCTTCGAGTTCCTGCAAACGGGCGCGAAGGATACGCATTGCTTTTTCCTTGTTTTTGATCTGCGATTTTTCGTCCTGCATCGAAACAACCACATTGGTCGGTAAATGCGTTAGGCGCACCGCGGAATAGGTCGTGTTGACCGATTGACCGCCGGGACCGGACGAGCAAAAATAATCAACCCGCAGATCTTTTGGATCAATTTGCACATCAACTTCTTCGGCTTCGGGCAAAACAGCGACCGTGATCGCCGAAGTGTGAATTCGTCCGGCAGTTTCGGTCGCCGGAACACGCTGAACGCGGTGAACGCCCGATTCATAGCGCATTTTCGAATAAACCTTGTCGCCTTCGATAACGACTGAGGCTTCCTTGATGCCGCCGACGCCGGTTTCGGAGACTTCGAGAATTTCAAACTTCCAGCCTTGCCGTTCAGCATAACGCGCATACATCCGCAGCATTTCCGCCGCAAAAAGCGTCGCTTCGTCGCCGCCCGTGCCGGCGCGAATCTCAACAATCACGTTTTTCTCGTCGTTCGGGTCTTTCGGAATCAGCAAAAATTTTAATTCTTCTTCGGCAGTGGCAATATTCGGCTCGATTTCGGCAATTTCCATCTGCGCCATTTCAGACATTTCGGCATCGTCGGAAAGTTCGAGAATTTCTTTGGCACCGGCGAGCGCTTCGGTCATTTTTTTGATTTCTCGGTATTTAAAGACGACTTCTTCCAAAGAACGATGCTGTTTCATCGTTTTGGCATAAACCTTCATATCCGTCATAATCTCGGGCGACGAGATCTGTGCGGTCAGGTCTTCGTAATTTTTTTCGATTTGTGCAAGTTTTTCTAACATTTTATTCTTCTTTAATTTCGGGTAAATTACCAAAAATCTTCTCAAGCGGAAGGCGGAAATCCGGTAAAACATCTTCGCCGTCCAATTCCTCGTTCTCGTGCAAAAAACTAACCGTATTATTTGTGCGATAGACGATGACAACTTTTCGTTTCGGGTAAACAATCCAAACAAGGCGACTGCCAGAACTCAAATAATCTTCGACTTTTGTCGAAATTTCCTCGCTTGTATTGCCCGGTGAAATAACTTCGACCGCAATATCGGGGGCGGTCGGAAAAAACGAATCGGGAATGCCGAATTTTGCAAGATTTTCTTTGCCGATAAACCCGACATCTGCGCAAACAGTTGAAAGATTTGCCAACTTAAAGCCAGTTTCGGCGGCGGTTACATCGCCTAAATCGAATTCCATTATAAAAAACGAAAGAAAAGTTGACAGGCGATTGGTAATAATTCCATGCAGAGTTCC